>NZ_JACSJU010000001.1:1500000-1800000 GCF_018617235.1 Exiguobacterium sp. s132
CCGTGCAAGAAGACAATCGGTTCCCCAAACCCGACATCCTCTACGTATAGATTTGTACCGTCATGTGCTGTAATATATCCCATCATCCAACCTCCACAGTCATTATTTAGCGAAAACACTCACAACCTCATTATTCCCTATTCCGACTTCGAGAAACCCTCTTATGTGTCGCGCCAGAGCGCTTCACCTTTTAGATAACCTTCAACGGCTTTCGCTCCTTCTCGTAAAACAGCTTCTCGCCAATCCGCGTTTTCCGGATAGAACATCGCCATGAATTCGTTTTGAATACCGTTTCGTGCCTCAGGGTCCTTTGTCCCTTCAAAGTACAGCCGGTTCTCTAAAATAATCGTTAAAAATTCACGGATGGATGCTTTTGTCGACGTCCCAAACGTACCGAATTCAAATAAGGCAGAAACGAGACCCTTGTCCGGGTATTCCGTATCGCGCACGTAGTAAAAATGATTCGTCGAATCTCCGAGTACCTCGTCCGGGTCATACACGTTGACGTTGTCTAGACCGTACGCTTGTTTTAACTCATCTTCCGTGCGACCGTCCCGTTTGCTGATGACCATCGTGACCTCGTTCGTCGGTCCGAGTGCGGTATGCCAATCGAGATGGACGACTTTTCCGTAGCGCTCAAGTAAATCATGTTGAATCCCTTTTAAAAAGATGGCAGACGGTTCGTCTTCTTCTCCCCCGTAATACACACCTTTCGGGAATTGATATTGCCCCATCCCTTTTGCTCCACTCATCGCTTTGAAGCCATCAAGCTTAATTCCAGAGCCGAGAAATGAATAGATCTGTTCACGCGCCTCATGGTAGTCGTCAATTACTCCATCCGGTACGAAGAGATGGCGCATCAGCTCATATTCACGGTTCACGTTATATGGGACCGACTCACGATCAATGACGTAATTTCTGTTCAAATCGACATTGTGTTCATTGACACGTCGAAAGTGTTTCATCCCCCATGGATTCACTGCATGGATGAGACAAATCCCCGTCATCTCATGACGGACATGCGTGAGTTGCGTCTGAACGAATTGATGGGTCACCGCAGCACCCGCATACCCTTCAATCCCATGTTCCCCGATCGTCATGAGAATCATCGCTTTCCGCTCTCGTTTCGGCTCCCCTAAAATAACGTCGATACTCTCGTCCCCGATCGAGTGTGTCAACAGCTCCGCTTTCGGATAAAATCGTTTCACTTCAGATAGTAAGTTCATGAACTTCTCTCGCGACTCTTCATAAGATGATGAAAAATAATGGCTCATCTCACTCTCCTCCAATCTCTTCTCTCTATCCTTTCCCATCCTGAGGCAATCTAAAAACGCCTCCTTTCAGAGGAAGCGTTTCAATCAAGGGGTGCGGATTCGTTTCGAATGTTGACGTCGGAACGCCATCATATAAAAGATTGGTCCAATTAAGACGGCACCGAACAACCAGTAGAGACCAGCATTCGCATACAGTCCTTCGAAAGAACGGAACACCCAAGCGAGAATGGTGAAGGCGACCATCAACTCGATGGTCCACAGTAGCCCACGACGAACCGCTAGGAAGACAGTGTTCGTTTTTTGGAAGAAGGCTGCGACGAATGCGATTAAGAATGCCGGAAAACTCGAAAGCCACAACATTCGATTCAACGAACTTTCAGCAAAGTACGAGTTGCCAAGAGACATGGTGATCAGAAAATGCATCAAGAGGACAAGCACGACGACAATCCAACCGACCAATACATCCCGCTCCATTTTTTTCATCACAACCAGCTTCCTCTCTGAAGAGTTGAATACTATATATTTACCCGCTTTTCTCTTCTTCTCGTCCTCTTCAACTAAAAAACGCACTCTGTTATCAGAATGCGTTTCGTGTATTATCCGACCAACTCACGCGCCCACGCTTTCGCGCGTTCGAGTTCGCCTTCCTTCAACATCTCCGTCGTCCCATCGACGAGGAACGACTCTTTTTGGACACCCGTCGCCCCTTTTTCAATCATTTCCCCTTCGACCCGATTGACGGCATGACCGAACCAATCAATGATTTTACCAAGTATCGGATTCTGTTTCTCTTTGACGATACTCGTGTCAAAGGCAGCCGTCCGTTTCCCTCGTAACGCATTGTCCGAAATTCCGTCCAAAAATACTTTAATGTCTTCCGTTTCGTATCCCCCATGTGTCGGTGAGCCGATGATGACCAGGTCGACATGTGCCAAGTCGCCTAATCCAATATTCAATACGTGTTCCATACGTGCCTCATGGTCTTTCGACAGCTCTTGCTGCATCGCATGAGCAATCTTTTCAGTATGACCATATAGTGAGTCAAAAATAATCAAGATGTTCATGATAAATCCCCCTTTACCGAACCTTTCTTTATTCCCGTTCCCATTTCCACGTTCGTTCATGCTTCTT
The DNA here is from genome assembly GCF_018617235.1 of Exiguobacterium sp. s132. Taxonomy (GTDB): domain Bacteria; phylum Bacillota; class Bacilli; order Exiguobacteriales; family Exiguobacteriaceae; genus Exiguobacterium; species Exiguobacterium profundum. The sequence goes on from NZ_JACSJU010000001.1 coordinate 1,502,406, forward strand.
TTTGGTACAGCGAACTTCGCTTGAAGAACGACCAACTTACCATAATGATGCCCATCCCGAGCAGCAAATAGCCGAAGAAGGTGATAAAATCACGTGAATGATACGGTGCTTCGAATCGATACTCCGCTCGCTTCCACTCCGAACCGTCCTCGACCGCAATGACGTCTTCCACAGACTCCCCGTCGACTTCACGGTACACCGTCCCAATCGGATATCCGTTCGAAGCATTCCCGTAGTAACGTCCCGTCTCATCATTGACCACTGTCTCCACTTCACCGATCACGTCACCGAGTGCATCCTCTTCGATTGTTGTGTCGAGCACTTCATATGCGTTTCGGTCGAACACGACAAACGTATAGGCCCAGGAAAGGGCAGATGCGGGCAGCGCAATCGAGAGTGAAAGAAGCATCAAGAAAATCAGTCGCCTCATTTGAGACTCCAGACGAATGTGGCCGAATCACTGACGTCAATGTCATCTGGTTCGAGTTCGGGCATCCGTGATTCCGAATAGACGACGTCCTGACTATAGAGGACGTTTGTAGGCGAAAACAGGTGAATCTCCCCCCACGTGTAGTCAATTTGAAGCAAGTCCCCTAGTTCAGCGCCTGCTCCCTTCGCAAGGAGTTCTGCTCGTTTCTTCGCATTCTCCGCAGCACTCACCAATAGCTGATCTTCAATCGCATTCGGGTCTTTCATCGTGAAACGAATGGAGAGTGTAGGATTTGCGCGAGATTGACTGATTTGTTCGATGACGTCCGATAGTTTGGACGTATCGAGCGCAAATTCGAGCTTCGTCTTCTGTTTACAGACGTATCCGACAAACCGCGACCGATAATTCTCATCTCGATCACGATAGCTCTCATATTCCGTATCGATGGAAAAGTCACTCGTTTTAAGGTCCGTCTTGTCAAACCCTGCGCTCGTGATGGCTTTTTGAAGATGGGACACCGCACTTGTCGCCTCGGTCATCGTATCTTCGTATCGTGGCGCTTTCGAGACAAGGTCCATGTGAATCACAATCAAATCAGGTCGAGATGAGACATTCCCTGTCCCTTTTACGGTAATCTTCCGTTCCATATCCATTTCCCCCTTATCGATTTGAGTTCTCCATTATTCTGAAAATCGCGTCATCATCCAGTGCTCTACTTCATCGAGTGAGTCCAAACCTTGTAAGGAGGGGTAAGCATCCCGCTCGAACAACAATCCGTTCGGCGTATCTAAAAACAGATAGCGTTCCCCATCCGGAAAACCGTAATCGGCAATGTCTTTCAATCGAAGTGTTGCTTCATTTTGTTCCCAGACAAACTCGTCATCGTATGGAATCGGCATGAAAATCCCTTCCATGCCTTGTTTCACGTGCGAGATAACGGACGCATCTGTTGTCTGTCCGGTTTCCTTGATGGCATCAGCACGAACAATCAAATCTTGCCCGACTTGCACATCCCCACGATACACATTGGATACGTGTATCTTGGTAAGAGACTGATATTCTGTCTCTCCGTTGAAGTCAATCTCGATATGCCAAATATCCGTGACCGTTCCTCTGACCACGACCGGATCCCATTTTGAGAATAGTTCATCCTCTGTCATCTCCATCATATTTTCCTCGGAAATATCTGGTTTTACTTTTGATTGATCGACAATGTGAACGGAAGTCGCAGTAGAATCCGTGGATAGCGGGATTTGTTCGTTCCAGACATTCGATGTGAAGAGCATGAATCCCGCAGCGACAGCGATGAGGAGTCCCCCTCCCCATTTCAGTCGTTGATAAGGTTTTCGCTCTATCATCATCGATTCCTCTATATACCGGTCATCGACTTCCCCGAGTAGTCGAAGGATCTGCTCACTTTTCATACGCGAACGCCTTCTGCTTCAAGCGCTCGCTGTAACGCATCCCGCGTGCGCTTCAAGGTCATTTTGACATGGCTCTCACCGAGCTGATGTGTCGTTGCAATTTCTTGAATCGAGTGTAAATAGAAATAACGTTGCATGAACATCACCCTTGTCAGTCGAGGTAGGTCTGCTAGAAATTCATTCAACACGTCGACGAGGTCTTCGTCTTTCATCGATTCCGTAAGGACATGTTCTAGTTCTTCATAGACGAGCGGTACTTCCCCACCGCCACGTTTTTTTGCATGATTCTTCTTATAACGCTGTAGTGCGAGATTTCGCACGATCTTCGTCAAATACGCACCGAGTCGAAGCGGACGTGTCGGCGGGATCGACTCCCACGCTTTCATATATAAATCGTTCAAACACTCCTCTGTGTCTTCGCGATTCTGTAGAATATTATAAGAAACACGATGACAATAGCTTCCGTATTTCTTCTTCGTCGCGACAATCGCATACTCCGATCGTTCCCAGTACCAATCGATGATGACCTGGTCATCCATCCAGTTACCCCCTTCGTAATAACCCCTCTATAACTATAGATCCCAATCTCATATCATCCGTCACAATCTATCAAAAAAACCTCGTCATCGAGACGAGGAATGTTATCCTGATTCATCATTGCTTCCAAATCGATACGACAAGCCCGCCAATGTAGCCAATCATCGCCCCGCTCGCAATCCCATATGTCAATTGAATATGAAAGAAGAACGAGAGGATTACACCGAGTGTCGTCCCCGCAATCAACCCAAAACAAATGATACAATCTTTCCATTCTGGTGAATCCATCTTGCTCCTCCTAACCTATGCGCTCAATCTGACGACTTCATCTCTCCAATCGCTTTGAGACCTTTTAGTGTCCTAACTTTCCGAGTATGATGTTGGACCGCATAAGCCAACATCGCGACGACAGCTATGTTCAATAGGATGGTCCACTGCGCATATGGATTGGAAAGATTCGCTATCACCACAACAAAATTGGCGAGTCCCACTGCTCCATACAGTTGGATGATTCGTTTCTCCCGCTGAATCATCGAATCAAAATCCGAATACAATTGGAACGGTCCGTCACTCGTTCGTTTTCGTAAAAAGATCCACCGATACGACGTATCGACCACTTCGACTCCAACTTCATCTAAGAATTCCATATACGCCTTCGACTCGGGGTGAGAAGGTAAGTTGGACAACAATTCGATTCGATACGTGAACGTCCCAGGTTCAACTTGTTTGAACACATATCGCATCAAACGAAAGGATTCGAGCGCCCAACCGGTTTGAGCCATCTCATTGAGCCACTTCTCTTCCTTCTCATAATCAACAAAGATGCGATAGACCGTTTTCGTCTTCATGTATCCAACTCCTTCGTCCATTCATGTCCGTGCTGCACCAGTTCTTCTAGTCGCCTTAATTCCGACCGAAGTGCCTCTCGACCAGTTGCCGTGATTTCATACTCTTTCTTCCGCCCCGTACCTTCGAGCGCCCGAATCCAACCTCGCTCTACTAGACTACTGAGGGCGCCGTATAACGTACCTGGCGCGAGTTGGACCCGCCCATTACTCAATTCTTGAACGAATTGCATCATCCCATACCCATGCCTCGGGACTTGCAGAGATAATAATATATAATAAACCGCCTCGGTTAATGCGCCTGTACTTGACTGTTGTGTCACGTATCCCGCTCCTTTGTATCGTTCTTCGTTATATCGTCATCCGATATATCAAAAATATCCTATTTTTGGTTAATTAACAAGAGCTGTGACAAAATATTTTTATTTTGGTCGTTCTTCGTATCGTTTTGGCAATCGTGTTTTGTTTGTCATGACATCATAAAAAAGGGACTCAGCATGTACTGAGCCCCTTGTTGTGTACTTCATGGTTTATTATGAATTTTTCAATAATCTACTTAATCATTTTCTTGTTTCAATCGGTCGATAATGTTATCTTTCTTTATTTTTGAAACGGAATATAGCATCGAGGCACCCACAATCATGAAAATCATGATGACGACAAACAGAATGCTATTCCACGGCAAGGTAAACGGAGCATCAAACGTATTGATTTGCGCTCGATAGATGAGGTACATGATGAGAAGACTGACGGGAATCCCATACGCAAGGGCTTTCACCCCATAAAAAATGCTTTCATAGTACACCATCTTATTGAATCCTTTCGGTGTCATCCCAACTGAACGAAGCATCGCAAACTCACGACGACGAAGTGAGACGCTCGTTGAAATCGTATTAAAAATGTTCGCAATCGAAATTAGCGAAATTAGCACGATAAACCCATACACAAATATTGATAAAAGTAACAACATCTGTTCTTGTTGTTCCCGTTGTTCCGATACGTTAAAGACATACAAATCCAAATTCTGTTCCGCTTCAATCACTTGTTGTGTGTCCTCGGGGTCATCTGTATTCAACGCGATTGACGGACTCGATTGTTTCATCAAATCCCCGATTGCGTCTTCTTCAAACGTCCCTTCTCGTACTATCACATCTAGCCATCCAAGAGAACCTGTCATCACACCGGTCGGGGCGATATCTGTCATTGCGCCAACTTGAATCGTTTTAAGCGGTGCCGCGTCGCCCGTTGCATTCTCGTCCCTCAATTCAAACGTATCACCGATTTCTGTTTCGACCGTCTCTGAAGTGATGAATTTTTTCTGATCCATGTCTTGATACGAGATCTCATCAATCAAGACGGCTCCTGGTACGTCCCCGTCTTCAAAACGACTGACAGGCGCTCCGATTTGTTTCAAGTACGCATTGAAACTTTCATCATCTAATTGATAGAGGGATACGTAGTACATAAATTTTCCGTCAACGATCGTTGATGCCAAATTCTCGTTCTTGGTAATCGCACTCGGTAATTGAGATTTGCTGACCATCGTTTGGACCGTTGCATTTTCAAAATATGTTCCGTTCGTCACATGATCTAACGATTCATAACGTCGTAAATCATTTTGATCAAGCGTTGAACCATTCACAAGAATATCGAAATCATAGTCTGCTTGAGACATGTCAAGGGACTGTTCGAGACGATCAGTGAAGTAACTGACCACTAAAAACAGGACGATACTGATGACGAGCGAGAAGACGGTAACCAGATACCGTTTACGGTTGCGCTTCGTATTCTTCAACCCAATCTCTGCTTCTAAACCGAAAAGACGACGAACTAGTTTTGACGTCTTCACTTGTTTTGACGTCAATCGTACATCTTGCGTTTGACGAATGGCGTCAATCGCAGAAATCTTTGAGGCTCGACGCGCCGGAAGATAGCAGGAAATGAAAATGGTTACGCTCGAAATGAAGAGAGTTAATAGTAAAGTAATCGGTGTGACGACAACTTCAAACTTCTCCGTCACGTTTAACGCTTTTTCGGCAAATGCATTGATGAATAGGAATGTGAACGCAATACCCGTAATTCCCGCCAGGATACCGAGTGGAATGCTAATTCCCCCAATAACCATCCCTTCAAAATAGACCGAGTTCCGCTTTTGTCGCTTCGTAGCCCCGACACTTGCCAACATTCCGAGGTAACGAGAACGCTCCGACACACTGATGGCGAATGCGTTATAGATTAGAGAAATCGAACCGATCACAATGACCGCCATGATGATTCCACCAAATCCATATAGCGTTTTACGCAAGCCATCGTCATTTGTCACTCCATAATAACGAAGCAACGAGGAATTGTAGGCGACACGTTCTATGTTCTGTTCGGTCATCAACTGTTTCGCTTCCGAATAAATCGAGTTGTCTACATCGTTCAAGGCGACGAACGTATCGACTCTTGCTCCATTCAATTCTTGATCATCGATGAATCCGACGACTGTATACCCTGGCGACCAAGTCGGTTCCCAGTCAGGTCGAGCAATCGTTCCAACAACCGTCAATGTCACCGTATCCTCAACGTTTAATTGTTCGAGAATCGTCTCATCTTCTCGGATCAAACCATCATTTTGTGTCAACACGTGACCTGATGACGGATCAATCCGCTCTCCAATCTCAAGTGTCAATTCATCACCGATGTTATAGGTGACGAGGGCATTTTGGCGAATCCCTTCTGAAATGATGACTTCGCCTTCTTTTTCCGGTAGACGCCCCTCAGTCAAGTCAATTGGAAAACTCTTCAATCCGGATGTGTTATAGTTTCGAACATATAAGTATGGTTTGTAAGCATTTTGTGACTCTTCTAGTTGAGCATAACCATCATTTGAAAGGATGACAGCCTTCGTGTTCGCATCATCCCGAATAGCTTCGACTTGCTTTTCGTTTGTATCTAGATACTGAACATGCCATTCTCCGTTATCTGCGATGTCTTGACGAATCATCAAATCCAAAAAAGAAGATCCGAGCGTTGTGACAGCTGTAATCATCGATACAGAGATGATGACTCCGATGATTGTAACAAGCGAGCGTCGTTTGTTCTCGCGCAAATGCCGAAGTGTCATTTTATTGATGATGTTCATGCGCGGACGACCTCATTCTTCGCAATCTTGCCATCTTCAATCGAAATGATACGATCCGCCTGTAAGGCAATCCGCTCGTCATGGGTAATGATGATGAGCGTTTGATTGAATTTCTTATTGAACAGTTTTAACAGGCTCATGATTTCTTCACTATTTTGACTATCCAAGTTTCCTGTCGGCTCGTCGGCTAAGATAATAGCTGGATTACTAATCAGTGCCCGACCGATGGAAACGCGCTGCTGTTGCCCTCCCGATAATTGATTTGGTAAATGGGTCAATCGGTTTGACAAGCCCAAGATGCCGATGATGCGTTCCAAGTGAGCGATATCCACTTTTTGTTCATCTAATAGCATCGGTAACGTGATGTTCTCTTCGACCGTTAAAATCGGAATCAAGTTATAAAACTGATAAATCAAACCGATTTGTCGACGACGGAAAATGGCAAGCTGCGTCTCGTCCAATGCATAAATGTCTGTTTGATCAATCAACACCTGTCCACTCGTCGGCACATCGACACCACCAAGTAAATGCAACAATGTCGATTTCCCCGAACCCGAAGGCCCGACGATACAGACAAATTCACCTTTCTTCACCGTGAACGAGACGTCATCGAGCGCTCTGACCTCCATCTCGTCCTTGCCGTATACTTTCGATAAGTTTTGCACTTCTAATATGTTCATGTTTGCACCCTCCAGTACTTGATCTACTTCGAGTGTACCGAGTGAGTGTGACTCGTCTGTGACTCGAAAGTGACGATTTCGTCACTTAGCGGTCAGACAACTGCTTTATAGAAGCGAATATGAAAATCCGTTCCGACCCCAGGTTCGCTTCGAACAGTCAACTCACCTTCCTGGCTCATAATGATACTGTGTGCCATGGCAAGCCCAATCCCGACACTTTCTTCGCTCGCATTCATACCTTTATAAAACCGTTGGAAAATGTACGGGAGGTCTTGTTTTGCGACGCCAATCCCCGTGTCACGAATCACAATTTCTGTATACAGCGTATTTTCACTAAACTCGATGAATACGTCGCCCTGTTCCGGCGTATGCTCCACGCAATTTTTTAAGATGTTGATGAGTGCCTCTGTCGTCCACTTCAAATCACCCTCGAATGTAACATCTTTTTCGCCTTGAACATGGAGTCGTTGCATTTTAATATCAATCGGTACGAGCATCGGTTCCGCTACGGCTTCAATGAGCGCAGGGACAGATACCAATTCGCGCTTGAAATGTATTGTCCCGGCATCAATTTTTGATAGTTTGAGAAGAGAAGACAAGAGCCACTCCATTCGTTCAAGTTGTACTTGTACGTTATGGGTGAATTCTTGACGCTTTTCCTCGGATAGACGAGGGTCACTGAGGAGATCCGCCATGACGGTCATCGAGGTGAGCGGTGTCTTCAATTGATGGGAGATATCGGAGATCGCATCCGTTAACTTCTGTTTATCTTCTTCAAGATGCGCGCCTTGTTCAGATAGCATTTTCGTCACTTTGTAGAGTTGGCTCTTTAACAAACTGAGCTCCCCTTCGCGATTATCACGGACATCCAATGTATAGTTGCCATTACTGATTTCTTGAAGATATCCAGAGAGCTGCTCGATTTCTCGATAACGCCATGCCGTGAAACGATACGTAACGCCGAAAAGTATGATTGCTAATAGGACGACCAGAACGGCCGTCTCTATGGACATGAATAAGACGGCAATACCTACAGCTATTCCAATAAAAAATAGACAAGTGAACAAGTATATTCTTATTTCTTGGTTTCGCAACATATTAACGCTCCACCTTGTATCCGATTCCACGCACCGTCGTAATAAGCATCGGATGTTGTGGATCATCCTCTAGTTTCTCGCGGAGTCGCTTAATATAAACGGTCAACGTATTATCGTTCACGAATTCCCCACCCACATCCCAAATCTGATCGAGTAGCTGGGTCCGTGACAACACTTGCCCTTTATGCCTCCCAAAGATGAGCAACAAACGATACTCGAGCGCTGTCAACAAAATTTCGTCCCCATTCTTTTTTACTTTTGCATCTTGCGTATTGATTTCAACTGGACCAATCGTCAACAGAGGCGAGCGTACGTTTTTATTGTATCGACGAAGTACCGAGTGAATTCGTGAAACGAGTTCTCGGACACGGAACGGTTTCGTGATGTAGTCGTCCGCTCCCATATCGAGTCCCATCACCACATTCACTTCATCATCGAATGCCGTCAGAAAGATGACAGGGATGTCTTGTTGTTGCTTCACGAGCCGACATAAGTCATATCCACTCCCATCTGGCAGTGACAAATCAAAGAGGCATAAATCAATTGTATGTAACTGTTGTTCAATCATAAGCGTCGCGTCAGCCACGTTTTGGCATAACGTTGTTCTAAATTGTTCTTGTTCGAGTGAATATTGGAGACCGGAGGCGATCGTCCGGTCGTCTTCTACGATTAGAATATGCATGGTATTCCCTCCTGACTCTTCTCCCCATAATATAGCAGTCTTTATTCAAGTGAGGTGAGAAATCAAAAATCCCTAACGAGAAATCTCGTCAGGGAGGACAATACGTTATTTGCATGCGGATGAGGATGTTGTAACTCGAAGGCACTCCGGTCGTACGAATCCGACTTCGCCTAAGAATCGTAATGCATCTATCGTCAACTCGTCGAGCTTGATGGATTGAACTTTCGGCTTGGTCTGTTCATCGACCCACACTTTCCAAATCTCGATTTCCTCCGCCGTCTTCAAATGGTCGGTTATATATTCGACGAGCTGTTCTGCTCTCGCATCGGAATAACGCCAACGCAACTCTACTACGTGCGGTTTTGAAGAATACGCCTCGACGTTCTCCATCGCATAATAGAGACTATGTTTAATCTCAATCTCGTCAAGTTGCTCTTCCGACTCGACGTTCATCAAAATCTTTTCATCACGGTCGAGGTCCTCGACGTCTGTCAGAATGTCAGGCAACACGATGCCTTTTTGGATGGCCTCGTTGATAGATAAGAACTCGACATATGGATTTTCGACTTCTTTTAGTGGGTGATCGCTCACAATAAATTGGAATTCACTCATGTGAAAGCCCCCTCTTGTTTTAGTAATGGGTCGCTATCGTTTCATCGCACGAATGGATATGAAAAGACCAATCACATATCCGATGATTGAACCGATGACAATACCATATATAAACGGAAAATCAACTAATGAAGAGATGACGATTCCGCTAACCGTGCCAAATACAAGTCCAAGCCCGACTACTGATTCGCGCCATTCGCCCCTCCTCTTCTTTCCACTCATTACATACGAATCGACCATATGAAACGTTTCATCGTCATCTACTATTTTTCATATAAAAAAGGGACCCAGTATTCACTGACCCCCTTCAAAAAACTATTCGACTGTCGAGACCGCCTCAGCGAGTGCTGCCTCTTCTTCATGATATTTCTCGACAAAGGCATCGAGTAACGCTCGTACCTCATCCGTCGATTTCGTTTCCATCAAGTTATGACGGAGCTCGCTCGCCCCACGGAATCCTTTGACATAAATCTTGAAGAAACGGTGCAAGTTCGAAATCGAACGCGGCACGTCTTCTTGGAATTTATCCTGAAGGTCCAGTTGCAGACGCAATAGATCAAGGTGTTCTTCCATCGAGTGTTCGCGAGGCTCTTTCTCGAACGCGAACGGGTTCTTGAAAATCCCGCGACCGATCATGACACCATCGACCCCGTATTTCTCAACGAGCTCGAGTCCCATTTGACGGTCGAGGATGTCCCCGTTGATGGTGATGAGCGTATCCGGGGCGATCTCGTCCCGCAACTTCACGATGTCCGGGATCATTTCCCAGTGCGCGTCGACTTTACTCATCTCATTGCGCGTGCGCAAGTGAATCGACAAGTTGGCGATGTCTTGTTTCAAGAGATGCGTCAACCAGTCACGCCACTCATCGAGCTTCGCGTAGCCGAGTCGCGTTTTGACGCTGACAGGGAGACCACCGGCTTTTGCTGCTTGAATGAGCTCAGCCGCAACTTCCGGACGGAGAATAAGACCGCTCCCCTTCCCACGTTTCGCCACGTTCGGGACCGGGCAACCCATATTGATATCGAGTCCTTTATAGCCCATCTCGGCCATCCCGATACTCATTTGACGGAAATATTCCGGATTGTCTCCCCAGATGTGGGCGACCATCGGCTGTTCGTCCTCAGTGAACGTCAAACGACCACGGAGGCTACCTTTTCCTTCCGGATGGCAATAGCTGTCCGAGTTCGCGAATTCTGTGAAGAAGACGTCCGGGCGTCCCGCGTGGGCGACGACATGACGGAAGACGACATCGGTCACATCTTCCATCGGGGCAAGTATAAAGAACGGACGCGGAAGGTCGCGCCAAAAGTTTTCTTTCATCGTAAAATCAGTTCCTTTCATCCATACAGTCCAACAAAATCACTCATCTATTCTATTATGTCCGTCGGATTGTATCAACTGACATTACTCATGATCCGTTTCTTTCGAGCGAATGAGTTGAAAAAAGTGCGGGAATCCTTCGGTCAATAAATAATGAAGCACACGATTCGTGTATTCCGGTTCAATCGTTCCCGTGCGAAGTAGCGTCTGGAGCACCATCCCGTCAATCCCGGCCATCGTCCATGTGGCGACCGCCTGAGTCATCGGCCCTTGCTCGACTCCGTAAGCCCGTACAAAGATCGCCTCAATCCGTGTAATCCAGTCTTGATATTTCTCTCTGAACTTTTGTTCGATGTCCTCATTGCCAATCATCGCTTCGTGGGCGAGATAAAATTGAAGTCGGCTCTCCGCATCTTTTTGAAGGCGCTCCTGCATACCTTCATAGATTTCCTGAATAATCACCGCCGCTTCCTTTCGATCGTCATGGGAGACGGTCTCAATGCGTTTTACCTCACCGAGCCCCTCGTCCATCACGTCATATAGAATCGCCTCTTTGGACGTGTAGTAATGATAAATCGCACCCGTACTGAATCCGGCCCGCTCCGCAATCCCTCGGAGCGTCGTGCCTTTGATGCCCTGTTCGACGATGATTTCACGCGCAGCTTGTAAGATTTTCAACTTTCCTTCGTTCATCATCATCTCGCACCCTCCTCTGTTTTCAACGCTCATTATACCATAATGATGTGGCAAACTTTCGACACTTCCATGTGAGCTCCCACCCCCTATTGACAGCGCTTACAATAGTTTGTTACACTTTTCACATAAACATAACGAACGTTCGGTATGTTTAGTCACTGCATTTATTTCTGTTTATCTCATTTTCGAAAGGAGTGTCATGTTATGTTTTTCTTCGAATCAATGCCTTGGTATAACGTCGTCATGTGGTTCGTCGTCCTTGGACTGCTGATGGGGTTTAACGAGTTCGTCCGTTCTGGTAAACGGGCGAGCCAACTTATGTTCATGGCGTTACCGATCGCACTGACTCCAATCTGGTTGTTTGTCGTCGATTCGGAAATCACGTCGTGGTTCCATTGGGTGAAGGTGTATTCGGCACTCGCCGGCGCGCTCATCTACATGGTCATCCGCTTCACGAACTACCATAAGAAACATCCTTGGTATTTAGTACTCGTCCCGGCCATTCTTGCCATCAATATCATGGAGGCCGTTATACGGGAGTTTCAAGTCGGCTTCATGGGATTTGATGGGGTCGTCGACGGTATGAATTACATCTCCGGTGGGTGGAACTACGTCAACGCCTTCGCCGGAATTTTGAACATCCTCACCATTTGTGGCTGGTTCGGTATCTTTGCGACGTCCGGTAAGCGAGTCGATATGATTTGGCCGGACCAGACGAAATTGTGGATCATCGCATATGGAATCTGGAACATCTCCTACGTCTATTCGTGTGCACCAGGTAACGCATTTTATTCCGGATTTGCGTTAAACATTGCCGCGACCATCCCTGCCCTCCTTTGGGCGAAAGGAACATGGATGCAGAACCGTGCCCAAACGCTCTCGATTTGGATGATGTGGGTCATGACCTTCCCTTACTTCTTTGCGGTCGGCAGTACGTTCAACGTGAGCGTCTCGTATAATCCGGCAGCGAACTGGACGCTCGCACTCATCAGTCTTGCCCTCAACGTCGTGCTCGCCGTCATGCAGGTATCACGTATTATGAAACGACGTCTCAACCCGTTGAAAGACGAGCTGTGGACCGATACTGAAGAATACAAACGAGTCGATGCGTTACGAGAAACAGAATCACCTAATCCTAAGACAGCATGAAAAAGACGAGCCGCGGCTCGTCTTTTGAGTTCCTAGAAATCAAGATGTTGTACGCTCAGAGTAGTCGCCTTTCCTCCAACCGTGACGTGTGAGATTTCTTCTCCTGCTACAGTTAGTTCTACCAAAATTTCTGACGGAAGTTTCATTCCATATCCTTGCTCCATGACAAGCGTAGACGACTTCTTCAAAACAAGAGATTGCTCGAACAGATAACAAGCCAGCGCACCGTTCGACGTTCCAGTGGCAGATTCTTCATCGATTCCATATAGTGGCGCAAAATTTCGTGTATGGGCGATGCCATCCTCCATCGTTTCAAGAGTGAAAAGATGGTACCCAACCACGTCAGATTGTCGACTGATTTCCTTCACTTTTTCGAAGTCCGGTTGAATAGACAATAGTTCAGTAAGCGATTTGATAGGAATCAGGATATCCCGGAGTCCAGTGAAACCGATCAGAATCGGAAAACGATCATCTAATACCTCAAGCGGAACCTTAAGTGAATCAGCAATTTCTTGATGATTTGTCACGGGTAAAAATTCTGGGAGTCGCTGCTGCATCATAATAGTCAAATCGTTTCGGATCTCGACCTCTAACACACCAGCTCTCGTCTCTTGTGTAAATCGTCCACTCCCAAGTAGACCTTGTTCTTTCAATACATGAAACGTTGCAATCGTTGCATGACCACAGAGGTCGACTTCCTCTTCAGGTGTGAAAAAACGGACGCGGACATCCGCATGATGCGATTGACTCACGAAGGCAGTCTCACTGTAACCGACCTTCTTCGCAATCTGTTTCATTTCTAATTCGGTTAAGGCATCTGCATGTAATACGACCCCAGCCGCATTCCCTCCTTCTCCATCTTTTGAAAAAGCATGGACAACATATACATCAATCGATAACATGTTTCAATCTCCTTTAGTCAATCTATAGGATTCTGCAAACTCAACTATACGTTATAATTGCAAGACGACATGATGAAAAATGGGGGGACTTTGATGATTATATGGATTAACGGTGCATTCGGCTCGGGCAAGACAACCTGTGCCAAGCTACTTGAGAAACAGTTGCCGAACGCGTTTCTCTATGACCCGGAACAAGTCGGCTTTTTCATTCGGAACCAATTGCCAAAAAGCCTTCAACAGCCCGATTTTCAGCACCATCCGGAATGGCGGGAGTTCAACTATCGGATGTTGTCGAAGATTGCCACGTCCTTCGATGGGGTCATCCTCGTTCCCATGACATTGGTGGACGCAATGTATGTAGACGAAATCATCGGTCGGCTTCAGCGGGACGGGATCGACGTACGTCATTTGATCCTCGAAGCGCATCGACAAACGCTCGTGAAACGATTGAATAAACGTTTCGAATGGTTCAACTCTTGGGGGAAAGCGCAGATTGTTCGCTGCCAGTCCGCATTTCAATCTGAAATCCATGCAGAAAAAATTGTAACAGATCACCTATCAAAACAAGATGTTGCGCGAGCGGTCGCCGATCATGTCGGTCTCACACTTGCCTCAAAATGATTCAGATTCATACATCGCTTCGGACGGCTCGTCTTCCCATCGGATGACGAGCTCACTTGAATGGGATAGACTCAGCTCCACCGCCTCACACATCATATCGGTCAACCACATGCAGCGGAACAATAGTTGCCGATATCCGTACAGTTCATCGATGATTTCGAAGCGCCCCATTTTAACAAACTGACCCAATTGTTCGATCGGACATACCGAATAAGACGATTCACCGAAGCGGACGAGCGACGAAGAATCCCGGTCTACGTTCGAGATTGTCACGACGGCACGTCCCGTCCATACCGCTTCTTTCTTGAACAAGTCACGGATGCCATCCGCAAAAACGAGACGGATTGTCGAACCCATAAAAGTCGCTTCCGTGATGACCGCGTCATGCAGGGAAAGCGGGACGTTACGAGTTCGAATCGTATATTGCTTCATTCAATCCCTCCTTTTTTGAAACACATAATTCTCAACTGACTTCGTATACATTGGACCTTTCATCGTCTTCTTCACTTCGGCTACATCGACGTCTTTCCCTTTCGGCAATCGGAAATAATCGTCGAGCCCTGTCTGAATGAGTTCATTTGTACTTCCCATGACCCCAATCAGCTCGAACGTTTTATCGAATTGCGCCAACGTCGCATCTCCATGGCTATCGTTACAGAGCAAGATGCCACGCGGCTTCAAATATTGTTTCGTCGCCTGACCGACAAACCCCGCATATTGCGAGATGATCAAGTCAACGGGTTCGATGTCGAGCGGCTGCGTATAGTCCTGACCAAAAAATTCAATCGTACACGGCTCATCATATTCCTTTCGTTGATCCATCAGCTCCTGTACCGTTTCAATTTGCTTGAAGAAACGAATCGTCCCTTTGAAACTGTCGACATAGATGACATGAGGGATGACGAGGGAAGGGGCGACGTCGACGTGACTCCCTGGATAGAGCGCCTGCTTTACGTCAAAAGTATCAGCAATCGTTTCATACACTTGTTTTCGGTCCCCGATTTTTTGTGCATACGTCTCATACATTTTTGTCACTTGTTCAAGATTCATCGATATCCCCCTAGTATAAATATCCAAGCAAATCGAGTGTTCCGTCGCTCCATCGTTTGTCTCCCACCTGACGAATCATCAATTCTTCAAACGACGCCTCCCCGATCCCTCGTATCGTCTGATTCTCGTCATTGATTTGAAGCCACGTGCATGTGTTAGATACCGTGTGAAACCCGATGCGTTCGTAGAGGTCTGGTCGGTCTGCGAATAACAGAAGAAAATCGATGGGGTACGTTTCCCCAAGAGCAATGACTTTTTCCATCAGTGCCCGTCCGACCCCACGTCCCCGAACTTCTTCCCGGACACACAGATCGATGATGCCGAGCACGTGAATCGATTCCCCGTTCATATTCATCACACGAAAGTCTAACCCGACTTGTCCAATGATCCGTTCGTCTTCATACGCGATGAGTCGGAAATGGGGTAATTGCTTGAAGTAGCGGCGATTCGGATAAATTGAGGGAAACGCATGTTGTAATAGCTCAGTTAGCTCCTTATCCATCGATTCTGATACGGTCATTTCGAGGTGTTGCTCGATTCTCATCTCTTCTCCCCTTCCGATTGAAGGCGTCCATACCGAACGACATGGACCCCGTTTGGCATCAGCTGTTGCTCAATCACGTCAAGTTGCAGTGGCAAGATGTTGCCGTCTGGGAAAAGTCGTTTGCCTGACCCGATGATGATGGGATACACGATCAGTCGAACTTCATCGATGAGATTGTTTGCGAGTAGCGTGTGCACGAGTTCCCCGCTTCCCCAGACGTGTAAATCGGGTCCCTCTTCTTGTTTGAGTCGTTTCAACGCTTCGACTGGCTCTGTCAGAAACGTCGTTGATTCCCATCGTGAGTCCGTTGACTGCCGCGTGACCACATACTTCATCGCCCGGTTGGCTTCCGGCCAAATGTCATCGTGATTCGGCCAATAACTCGCCCACTGATCATATGTCTTTCGACCGAGCAACAAATCAAACTCACTATGCATTTGCGTCCGAATCCAAATTCCAAGCTCTTGACTCGAAAACGGCTCCGTCCATCCCCCATGCATGAAATCCCCACTCAAATCTTCTTCTCTCCCACCTGGTGCTTGAATCACACCGTCTAACGACAGGTGTTCCAGAACAATGATTTTCCTCATCTCCGACTCTCCTTTCGACTGTTTGCAAAAAAAGCCCCCGATTGATTCAATCGAAGGCATGATACATTCATCTTATTCTACTTTCTCCAACCACGCCACCGTCTCCACATGCGCCGTATGCGGGAACATGTCGACCGGTGTCACTTCCATCAAGCGATAGCCACGGTCGGCGAGGTAACGCATATCACGCGCCTGTGTTGCGACGTTACAGGAGACGTATACGATTCGCTTCGGTCCCATCTCGACCATCGTCTCAAGGAACGATTCGGCACATCCTTTACGTGGTGGATCGACGACGATCACATCCGGGTTCACACCGTCTTTCTTCCACTCTGGAAGCACATCTTCCGCCGCACCACATGCGTACGTCACGTTATCGATCTCATTGACGAGCGCATTCTGTTTCGCGTCTTCAATCGCTTCCGGTACGACTTCGACACCGTACACATGCGCTGCTTTCCGAGCAAGGAACAGACTGATCGTCCCGATGCCGCAATAGGCATCGACGACTTGTTCCGTACCTGACAGTTGTGCGTACTCCAGCGCTTTCCCGTACAACTTCTCCGTTTGGACCGGGTTGACTTGGAAGAACGAGTGCGGAGAAATCGTGAATGTGAGTCCTGCGATTTTATCCTCAATCGTCTCATGACCATAGAGCAACTTGTTCGTCGCTCCGAGGATGACGTTCGTCTTGTCCGGGTTGACGTTTTGCATGATCGACGTCACGTCTGGGAGACGCTCGACGATATCGGCGACGATCTCATTCACGCCTTTTAATTTCGTCGTCTTCGTGATAAGGACGATCATGAGTTCACCCGAATGGTACCCGTAACGGGCCATGACGTGACGGATGACCCCACGTCCTGTCTTCTCGTCATACGCCGGCACACCGCGAGCATCCAACACATCACGGACGACTTGGATCGCCTGATCATTGCGCTCATCTTGAATCAAACATTCGCTCATCTCGACGATATCATGGGAACGAGGACGATAGAAGCCTGAAACGAGACGGTCTCCTTCTTGTTTGAACGGGACTTGCGCCTTGTTGCGGTAGCGCCAAGGTTCTGGCATCCCGATCGTGTCATGGACCGGCACGTCGAACTGACCAAGACGCTTGAGCGCATCGACGACACGTTCTCGTTTCTGGCGAAGTTGTCCTTCATAACTGAAGTGTTGCAGCTGACAGCCGCCACACTGATAAAAAATCGGGCACGGTGGCTCGACGCGGTCGGCGCTCGCTTCTTTCACGTTCAACAATCGGGCGAACCCATACTGCTTGTTCGTCTTCGTCACGACGATTTCGACCGTCTCACCCGGTAACGCGTTCGGGACGAACAACGTATAGCCGTCGACACGTGCCACACCCGCCCCTTCATGGGTCAAGTCGTGGACGTGGACGTCGAGACGATCATTCTTTTTCACTGGTAGCATACGAATGCTCCTTCCATTGCAAATAGGAATGACAGATGTCGTCATTCCTATCTTTTCACTCTGCTTTATCGAGCGAAACATTGAACAATTGCTTGATCATCTGTTCGCGTTCATATTGTGCATTCAAATCTTCCATCTCGCGAATTCGGGCGTTCGGCGCGAGCACCGTCAAGTGACGGAATAAGTTCCGCATTTCACCTGTGCATTCCCCGCCGTACTCACCGTCGATGTTGAGACTCATCGGCTCGGTCGTCTTCATCCGGACGCGGCTCGTCTTCACATGCTCGACGAGTGAGCTTGATAAGTGCTCACCCCGAAGGAGTAAACGGACGACGTGGATGAATTCGAACAAGTTACATTTCCGCAAAATGAACAGATCGAACAACCCGTCATTCAACGACGCGTGTGGTGAGATTTTTTCAAATCCACCGACCGAGTTCGAGTTCGATGTGAGGAAGACCATGACCTCGCCTTGGAACGTTCCTTCATCGTGTTCGAGCTCGATATACGTCGGTTTGATGAGAGGCAGTTTCTCCATCCCTTTCACGTAATACGCGAGCTGCCCGAGTGCTGTCTTCAACTTCGATGGCACCTCATACGAGAGCTCGGTCATGATGCCGCCACCGGCGATATTGATGAAATAGTGAATGTCACCTTTCTCGCCTTCGATTTCCCCAAGGTCGACCGGCATCTCGAATCCGTCACAGATGACGTCGAGTGCACCGACCACACTTAGTGGAATCCGCATCGCCCGGGCAAAGTCGTTCGTCGTCCCGACCGGAATGAGTCCGATCGTCGGACGATTCTCTAGCGGGGCGAGCCCTGAGATGACTTCGTTCAATGTCCCGTCTCCGCCTGCGGCGATGATGAGGTCGAACTCGGCCGCTGAGGCCCGTTTTGCTTCGAGCGTGGCATCACCAATCGCTTTCGTCGCATACGTCGACGTCTCATAACCCGCATCCTCGAGGCGGTTCAAAATGTACGGGAGTTCCCGTTTGATCACTTCTTTACCAGATGTCGGGTTATAAATGACCCGCGCACGTTTCCGTTGCATATTGATTCTCTCCCCTATGCTCAACTCGAGCGAAAAGCGAGACACAAGTGTCTCGCCGCCTGCTTAGCGTTTTGCGATCTCTTCGTGGAACAAGCCATCGAGGAGTGCCGGGTTCGCCATCCCTTTCGTCTGTTTCATGATTTGGCCGATGATGAAGCCTTTCGCACGGTCTTTCCCGTTCTTGAAGTCTTCGATCATTTGCGGATGCGCCTCGAACAATTCGAGGATGTAGCCACGGAGTAAGTTCTCGTCCGAGATTTGGGCGAGTCCGTTCGCTTCCACATACGCTTTCGGATCAGCGCCTTCTTCCATCATCGCCGTGAAGACACGCTTCGCGATTTTCGATGAAATCGTCCCTTCTGCGATCAAGCGGATGAGCTCGGCGAGTGATTCCGGTGTCAACTTCATCGTCTCGACCGTTTCATTCGACTTGTTCAAGTGACCGAGCACTTCACCCATGAGCCAGTTCGCTGCCGCTTTCGGCTCCGCACCGGCCGCTGTCGTCGCTTCGAAGAAGTCCGAGAACTCTCGCGTTGACGTGAGGGCTTTTGCGTCGTATGCCGAGAGACCGTATTGGCTCATGTAGCGTTCACGACGAGCTGCCGGCATCTCTGGAATCGTCGCGCGGATGCGCTCTTTCCATGCCTCATCGATTTCGAGACGGACGAGGTCCGGTTCTGGGAAGTAACGGTAGTCCGCTGCCCCTTCTTTAACACGCATGAGAATCGTCTTTTTCGCCGCTTCGTCGTAACGGAGCGTCTCTTGACGCATGACGCCACCTGAAAGAAGCAATTTGCGATGACGCGTCTCTTCATAGTCGAGTGCCTTTAAGACGTTTGAGAACGAGTTCAAGTTCTTGAGCTCTGTCTTCGTACCGAACTTCTCCTGCCCGAATGGACGGACCGAGATGTTACAGTCACAGCGAAGTGACCCCTCTTCCATCTTGACGTCCGAGACGCCAGCGAACGAGAGGACTTCTTTCAAACGCTCGAGATACGCGACCGCATCTTTCGGTGAGCGCATGTCTGCCTCACTGACAATCTCGATGAGTGGTGAACCGGTCCGGTTGAAGTCGACGACCGAGTGCTTCTCGCCCGTGTGGTTCATCTTCCCGGCATCTTCTTCCAAGTGCACGCGCTCGATGCGGAATCGTTTCATCTCTCCGTCTACTTCGACGTCGACGTGACCGTTTGAACCGATCGGCTTATCAAACTGCGAGATTTGATATGCTTTCGGCGTGTCAGGGTAGAAGTAGTTCTTGCGGTCGAACTTCGTATCTGTCGCAATCTCACAGTTGAGTGCCATTGCCGCTTTGATGGCGAGGTTGACCGCTTCTTCGTTCAATTTAGGCAAGACGCCTGGGTGTCCGAGACAAATCGGACACGTCTGTGTATTCGTTTCGGCACCGTAAGTGCGTGAGCAGCCACACCAAATCTTCGACTTCGTGCTCAGCTCGGCGTGCACCTCGATCCCGATGATCGTTTCAAAGTTCATCGTACGTCCTCCTTAGAGCTGTGGCATCTTGAAACCGCCGTTTGCTTGTTCAAAAGCATGGGCCACGCGGTAAAGTGTTGATTCATCAAAGTAGTTCCCGATAATTTGAAGACCGACCGGAAGTCCTTCTGAAAGACCTGCCGGGACCGAAATGGCCGGGATACCGACCAAGTTGACCGGAATCGTCATGATATCGTTCGCATACATCGTGAGCGGATCGTCGAGCTGTTCGCCGAGTTTGAAAGCTGTCGTCGGAGCAGTTGGTCCAACGATGGCATCATACTCTTCGAACACTTTCGCGAAGTCCTGCTTCATGAGGGTACGGACTTGTTGGGCTTTCTTGTAGAACGCATCATAGTAACCAGAGCTGAGGGCATAAGTCCCGAGCATGATCCGGCGTTTGACCTCGTCCCCGAACCCTTGTTCACGCGAATATGTGAACACTTCGTCGAGCGTGTCCGCTTCGGCGCGACGTCCATAACGGATACCGTCGAAACGAGCCAAGTTCGAAGAAGCTTCTGACGACGCGAGCAAGTAGTACGCCGAGAGGGCATACTTCACAGACGGAATCGAAACCGTCTCGATTGTCGCACCGAGAGACTTGAGCGTCTCGATCGCTTTTTCAATCTGTTCACGGACGCCAGGCGCGACACCTTCTGCCATGAACTCTTCCGGAAGTGCGAACTTCATGCCCGTCAAATCCTGGTTGAGCGCTGCCGTATAGTCCGGCACCTCGACCTCAGCCGACGTCGAGTCCATGTCGCAATGACCCGCAATCGTATTCAATAAGTAAGCATTGTCTTCGACCGTGCGCGTGAGCGGGCCGATTTGATCAAGTGACGACGCGAAGGCGACGAGACCGAAACGTGAGACGAGACCGTATGTCGGCTTCATCCCAACGACACCACAATACGCGGCTGGTTGACGAATCGAACCACCCGTATCCGAACCGAGGCTGAAGAGGACTTGCCCAGCTGCGACCGATGCTGCTGAACCGCCTGAAGAACCTCCTGGTACACGAGTCGGATCCCATGGGTTACGGACAGGCTTGAACGCCGAGTTCTCGTTTGATGAACCCATCGCGAACTCGTCCATGTTCAACTTCCCGATTGTGAGGGCACCCGCATCATGAAGACGCTCGACGACCGTCGCATCGTGTGCCGGGACGAAGTTCTCGAGGAACGTCGAGGCACATGTCGTCCGCATCCCTTTTGTAACGATGTTGTCTTTCACACCGATCGGCATGCCGAAAAGCGGGTTGTCTGACGTTTTTGCGAGCTCATCCATGCGCTTCGCTTGCTCAAACGCATCCTCATTGAGCGTCAAAAACGCACCGATTTGATCATCCGTCGCTTCGATGCGGTCGAACGACTCTTTGACGAGGTCCGTGACCGTGACTTCGCCTTCTTTTAATAACGTATGCAGTTTCGCTACACCGTGGTCAAATAAACTCATGAAAGGCCTCCTTACTCAAAGACCGCAGGGACACGGACTTGACCGTTCTCCCAGTCAGGTGCCATCCGTTCGACTTCCTCACGTGGAAGCGATGGACGGACCTCGTCTTTGCGTAGTACGTTTTTCAAATCTAGGGCATGGGTCGTCGGTTCGACGCCCGTTGTATCCAGCTCATCGAGTTGCTCGGCGAACTCGAGAATTTTTGTCAATTGCTCCGTGAAGTGCGTCACTTCTTCATCCGTAATCGCAAGTCGGGCAAGTCCGGCGACGTGCCGAACTTCAGCTTCTGTAATACGAGCCAAAATTCCCACCTCCAACAGTTTTCAATACATCGTTCATTATCATACCACTTTTTCATAAGACAAAAAAGGAAATCTATCTTGTGAGAAAATGTCTCCTTTTTGAGAAACTAGGGAAATCTTCTCCGAATATTGACCCGCTTTCGAAATCAGCTATACGGTCGATGTGCGATTCTGATTATGCTAATGGTAGAAAAGATTCGTAAGGAGGAATCGTATGTCGATTCGGAATAAACTCATCACTGCGTTTAGCATCATGTTTGTGCTACTCCTCGGTGTAAGCGGTTACTCATGGTACGCCTTGAACGCATCAAAAGCAGCTCAAGAAGACATGACCGTTTCCTGGGTGCCAGGCATGGACCAGATTCATCAAGTCGATAAGCAACTGCTCGAAATCCGTCGTCATTTGATTCGTCACGCTCTCGTGGATGACGCCGTGACGAAACAAAACATCGAACGGGATATTCAAGCATCCGTCGCCATTTTGGAACAACGGATGGACGGCTATGAAGCGACGATTATCATGGAAGAAGATCAACAGCTCTTCGATGAAGCCCGTGCGAATTGGGATAACTTCCAAACGGTCATGAATGAACTCATTCGTATTTCGAATGAAGACGGTACAGAGGCCGCAGAAGCGTATATTCGCGATACAGCGGATGCAAGCGCTGACACGCTCTCGAACTCTCTCGGTCTACTCGTCAACTTGAACCGGGAAGAAATTCAGACGGACACAGCGGCGGCGGCTAAGTCGTTTGAACAAGTACAACTCACACTATTCATCGTCCTTGGGGTCGCGGCTGTCATGACGATCCTCATGATGCTCTTCATCTTCCGCTCCATCTTTGAACCACTCAAAGAGTTCAAGACGAAGATGCGTGAGCTCGCCACGAGCGAAGGCGATTTGACGACGTCAATCCCTGTGAAGCGCCGCGATGAGTTCGCCGGACTCGCACGCGACTTTAACCAGTTCATCGCCAACTTGCGTCAGTTGATTCTTCAAGTGAACGACGTGACGACTGGCGTGTCAAAACAATCAACCCATATGTACGAAGAGTTGAAAGAACTTGATACGTACATGACGACGACCGCTGCGACGACAGAGGATTTGACCGCCGGTATGCAACAGACGGCGGCGAGCGCTCAAGAGATGAACGCTTCCGCCTCGGATATGGAGCGGACGATTCATCATATCGTGACGATGGCCGATGAGCGGAAAACCGAAGCGAGACAAATCGATGAGCGTGCCCTCTCCCTCAAGTCACATGCGGTAGAGGCGAAAGAGAATGCCATCAGCGTCCTTCAGTCGACACGCACAAACTTAGAGAAAGCGATGCAAGATGCGAAAGCCGTGCGTGAGATCGCGACGCTCACGAACGACATCCTCGATATCGCCGCGCAGACGAACCTATTATCACTCAATGCTTCGATCGAAGCGGCACGTGCCGGAGAGGCCGGACGTGGATTCGCCGTCGTCGCCGACGAGATTCGAAAACTCGCCGAAACGAGCCGGGCGACCGTCGAACGCATTCAAGTCATCTCGACGACCGTTCTTCATTCGGTCGATCATTTGAATGAAAGCTCTGGACAGATGCTCCACTTCCTCGACACGAACGTCTTGAAAGATTATGACCAACTTGAAGAGGCAGCCGGACAATATAGCGAGGACGCAGGTCGCTTCGAAACGACTGCGACCGAGTTCGCTGCCGCTGCCGGGGAGCTCGAACAATTGACGTCGAACATGATCGGTGTCATCCAGGACGTTGCGACGACCGTCAACAACGGAGCGCTCGGTACGCAGGAAATTGCTGAAAAAGTGACGATGTCCGTCGAACGCTTCGCCGAGTTGAACCATGCGACGGAACAGTCGCAACAAAAGATGGAAGAACTTGATTCACTGATTCGCCAATTCAAGGTATGACAAAAACCCGCCGACACGTGCTGTCCGGCGGGTTTTCTCATCAAGCGGCAGAGGACTGCCCTACTTTTTTCCGTTCGAGTTCGAATCGTTTTGTCTCGGCGACGACCACACCGGAGAGGAACAAGAGTCCAATCAAGTTCGGGATAGCCATGAGACCGTTGAACACATCCGAGATGGACCAGATCAAATTCAAGTTCGTCGTCATCGCACCGAGTCCCGCGACTAAAATGTAGAGGACACGATATGGGACGATCACTTTTTCCCCGAGTAAATAATACGCTGAACGTTCCCCGTAATAACACCAACCGAGGACGGTTGAGTAGGCGAAGAAGACAAGCGAGATCGTCACGATGATTTCACCAATAGGTCCTAAGAAGTAAGCGAACGAGGCTTGCGTCAAGGCAATCCCTTCAAGCCCTTCCGTATATTGACCACCCATAACGATCGTGAGTCCCGTGATAGAACAGACGATGAGTGTGTCGATCAACACTTGTGTCATCGAAACGAGTGCTTGACGTCCCGGGAAGTCGGTCTTCGCTGCTGCGGCCGCAATCGGTGCAGATCCAAGTCCTGCCTCGTTAGAGAACACACCGCGCGCGACCCCGTAGCGAATCGCGGCACCTAACGCACCCCCACCGATGGCTTCAGCACTGAATGTGCTCGAGAACATTGTCGATAAGGCACCTGGTACCAAATCAAGGTTCATGATGAGAATCACGAGCCCACTCCCGACATATGCGAAAATCATGAACGGGACGAAGATTCCGACGACTTTTCCGATTGATTTGACACCACCTAAGATGACGAATGCCGTGACCGCCATCATGACGATCCCTGTCACAACCATTGGGATGTTGAACGAGTTGTTCAAGGCGAGACTGATCGAGTTCGTTTGGACCCCGTTCCCAATCCCAAAGGCTGCGACCGATGCAAAGACGGCGAACAAGACGCCGAGCCACTTTTTCTTTAGTCCGTGTTCTAAGTAATACATCGGACCCCCGGCAATCTCACCGCGTTCATCGACGACACGATATTTGACCGCCAGGATAGCCTCAGCGTATTTCGTCGCCATCCCGACGAAACCAGATAACCACATCCAAACGACAGCACCCGGTCCCCCGAGGACAATCGCCGTCGCGACACCGACCATGTTTCCGGTACCGACCGTGGCCGCCAATGCCGTCATAAGTGCTTGGAAATGCGAGATGTCCCCACGTTGCTTTTTCTTCGGTTGTTCTGGTTTTGGTATAAATGCCTCTTTCAGACCGACCCCAAGTCGCGTCACTTGGATAAATCCGAGACGGACGGTCAGGAAAATCCCTGTCCCGACGAGTAATATGAGTAAATGTGGCCCCCAGACGAGATTGGATAAACTCGTCAGCCAACTTTCAATTTGATTCACCGTGTTGCTCTCCTCCTACGTTCTTGATTTGAGCGCTCTCCCTATATTTTTCAGAACATTCACAATCGAGTCAAGGTACACCGCCTAAAGAAAGCGTTTTCAACACGTTATATAATTGTAATATTTTCCTTGAACCCTTATTCTTAAAAGCTTCTTAAAATTTATTTCGAAATATGATTGTAATATATATTCAAGTGCATGAGCCCGGATTTCATGATCACTACGAACCGTTAATCGATAGACTACATCTCAATCAGAAATGGAGTGGTTGCAACCGTATAAAGCACGCTCGAAGCGGCTTGATAGCAGCGACCGAGTCGCGATGCGCTGCCCTGCTTGCTCCTAGGAAAGTGAGCCGGCACAAAAAAGACTGTAGACCCATGCGTTGTCTACAGTCTGAAACCGTTCATGACTTTTCCTTCCGTTTCTCGTTTTACGAACGAATAGCAGCCACGACTTCTTCGACGTGACCTTTCACTTTGACGTTGCGCCACTCCTCTTCGATATAGCCGTCCTCGTTGATCAAGAAAGTCGAACGGACGATGCCGTAATATTCTTTCCCGTAATTTTTCTTCAACTGCCAGACGCCGTAAAGCTCGGACACTTTATGTTCCTCGTCCACGAGTAAATCAAATGGGAGGTCATTCTTGGCGATAAAGTTTTGATGTTTCTTTTGACTGTCGGCCGATACCCCAAGGACGACCGCGCCTTCCATCTTCGGCAACGCATCGCGGAAATCGCATGCCTCGGTCGTGCAACCAGGTGTCGAATCTCGAGGATAGAAGTATAAGACGACTTTCTTGCCGAGATAGTCCTTTAATGAAACCATCTCTCCGTTTTGGTTCGGTAATGAAAATGTTGGTGCGAGCATCTGCTGTTCCTCCTTAGCCAAACGATGGGTCGACAAGTTGTTCGTCATAGCCATCGATCGCTTCTTCTAATTTTGTCTTTAACGGGTCAAGCACTTCGATATACTCGACTGGATCTTCCGTTGCAGCCGCTTTTCGGAGCGTCTCCTCGTTATCGGTGTACCACGTCTCATACGCTTTGAAATAGTCGGTCATGATGGTTTGGTTCTCCTCGACCGTCAACGTTTCCGCCATGAGCAGGAAGACGTTATTGTCTGCCTCGAGCGCCATATAGTCCGTCTGTGCGTTGACTTGGTCATAGATCGGACCAGCCTCATCTTCCGGAATCTCGGCGAGACGGGCGTTCGCTTCGGCATTCACTCCGTACTCGTTCGCCTGGACACCGATGAGTAACTCTCCGACCTCGGCAATCACGTCTTTTGGTAAAGCGGCCGGTGTGATGACTAGTGACCACTCATCCCCTTCCTTCACAGCGATTTTACTGAGTCGGTTCGGGAGCGGGTTCCCTTCTTCATCGATCATCTCATGGACAAGGAACGCCACGTCTTCCTCTTCGTTGACCCAGCTCTTATAAATCTCACCAGGAGACAATTGACGGGTGACGGCACCAGTCGCCGGAATCTCGGTCAACCGGCCAGCATAATCAATTGATGCGAGTGCCTCAGCGTCTCCAGACTCAAGTGCCGTCTGATAGTCTGCGTACACGTTCGTGACAGCGTCCGGCAATGCGCGGTCTGTCTCTTCTATCACCGTCTCTTCCTCGTTCCCACATGCCCCGAGCATGAAGACGAGGAGTAGCGGAATGAACCATTTTTTCATGTTGTTCGTCCTTTCTAAAGCCGTGTTCTCCCCCATCCTATCACGTCTCGATTTCTTGCTCCAATGCCATGTGTTTCTGGAAAATTGTTTCACTAGGATTTCTACGATAATTTCGATACAATACAGACGTAAGCGCTTTAACGCTCAACATCACTTTAAGGGGGAACGAGAATGATTCCATACAAACATGAACCATTCACAGACTTTACACAAAAAGAGAATGCCGAAGCAATCCAAGCGGCAATCGAGAAAGTGAACGGTGAGCTCGGGAAAGACTATCCGCTCGTAATTGGTGGGGAAAAGGTTACGACGGAAGGTAAAATCACGTCTTACAACCCGGCTAACAAAGAAGAAGTGATCGGTCGCGTGTCAAAAGCGAACCAAGAGCTCGCAGAACGTGCGATGCAAGAAGCACTCACAGCATTTGACTCATGGCGCCATGTCGACCCGGCTGTCCGCGCCGACGTCTTGTTCAAAGCAGCGAACATCGTCCGCAAACGTAAGCATGAGTTCTCGGCTTACCTCGTCAAAGAAGCGGGTAAACCGTGGAACGAGGCAGATGCGGATACAGCGGAAGCAATCGACTTCATGGAATATTATGCACGTCAAATGCTCGAACTCAAACCAGGCAAGAAAGTGGAGAGCCGCCCAGGCGAATACAACCGGTATGACTACATCCCACTCGGGGTCGGGATCGTCATCAGCCCATGGAACTTCCCATTCGCAATCATGGCCGGTACAGCAGTTGCGGCCATCGTCGCCGGTAACACAATTCTCTTGAAACCAGCTTCGACGACGCCAATCGTCGCTGCGAAATTCGTCGAAGTGATGGAAGAGGCAGGTCTTCCAAAAGGCGTGCTCAACTTCATCCCGGGACCGGGTGCAGAAGTCGGGGACTATCTCGTCGACCATCCGAAGACACGCTTCATCAGCTTCACAGGATCGCGTGATGTGGGACTCCGCATCAACGAACGTGCGTCTAAGTTGAACGAAGGTCAAATTTGGCTCAAACGCGTGATCGCGGAGATGGGTGGAAAAGATACGATCGTCGTCGACGAATCAGCCGACCTCGAGCTCGCTGCACAATCGATCGTGAAATCGGCATTCGGTTTCTCTGGTCAGAAATGTTCGGCTTGTTCACGTGCCGTCATCGTCGACAGCGTGTATGATACGGTACTCGACCGTGTCGTCGAACTCACGAACGAACTCTCTGTCGGAAACACAGAGAAGAACGAACACTTCATGGGACCAGTCATCGATGCATCGGCCTTCAAGAAGATCACATCGTACTTCGATGTCGCAAAAGAAGAAGGACGCATCGTCGCAGGTGGGAAAGCAGACGATTCAACAGGCTACTTCATCGAGCCGACTGTCGTCGCAGACGTCGACCCGAAAGCACGCCTCATGCAAGAAGAGATTTTCGGACCAATCGTCGCCTTCACGAAAGCGAAAGACTTCAAAGAAGCAATCGATATCGCGAACAACACAGAATACGGCTTGACAGGGGCGGTCCTCACACGTGACCGTATGAATCAAGAATACGCTCGCCAAAACTTCCACGTTGGGAACCTTTACTTCAACCGTGGTTGCACAGGCGCAATCGTCGGCTATCAGCCGTTCGGTGGATTCAACATGTCAGGTACGGATTCAAAAGCAGGTGGCCCGGATTACATCCAACTCCACATGCAAGCGAAAACAACATCTGAAACGTTCTAATCAAAAAGGAGACGCTCCCCCGATGGGACGTCTCCTTTTTAGTGTGCTTTAAATGTCTGCTCGAACATGATGGCGATTTCTTCTTGATGAACCAGGAATAATTCGAACAAAGTCGGGTCGAACGCCCCTTCCATATTTCGCATCGCAAGAATCGCATCCTCATGAGTATAGGCCGGTTTATACGGTCGGACCGTCCGTAGTGCGTCATAGACGTCGATGATGGTGACGATTCGAGCCGCAAGCGGGATGTCTTCCCCTTTCAGTCCTTGGTTGTACCCGGTGCCGTCCCAGCGCTCGTGATGATACAGTGCGATGTGATAGGCCATTTGAATGAAGTAATTCTGAGGGAACTGTGTCTGCAAATCCTTCAACACTTCGCCGCCGACACGCACATGGTCGCGCATGAATACCCATTCCTGGTCGGACAGTTGATTCGCTTTGAGTAAGATTGCGTCCGGAACAGAGATTTTGCCGATATCATGGAGCGGTGCCGCGAGACGGATTCCTTCGATGAAGAGCGGTGACACTTCCGGATGGTGATGATCGTATAAAATCGTCGCGAACAGCGTCGACAAACCCTGCACCCGCTCGATATGGTTCCCCGTCTCGTTGTTACGGAGTGCGGACAAACGTAACAGCGTGCGGACAAGCCCCTCTTGATAATCGATCAATTCTTTTTCACGCTCGGCGAGGACCCGCTGCGCTTCTTCCCGCCCGGCCTCGATGCGGTGTCGCTCGACCGCCCCGAGCAGCGCATTGCTGAAATCTTGTAGCGCCTGTTGTTCGTACTCCGTGTACGTCCGTTCCGAGACGACGGAATCAAACCCGACAAATCCCTGACACGACTTCCCTTGCATCATGGGGACCGCGAGCAAACTTTGAATCGCTTGCGGTTCTAAGATGGCGCGGACGTCGCTCCCTTCAGGTAGATCGACGACCCGTGGAATATACATCGTCTCACCCGCCACATGGGTATTCACCCACTCGGGCAGCACATCAATCGGCACGTCTTGAAGATTGTCCATTTCAGCCGTGATTCCTTCGGCGCACCATTCGAACGTGTTATGGCAGACTTGATTCGTAAAATCATAATCGAAGACATAGACGCGGTCGACCGCGAAATAATGTCCAAGTTCGGCTAGCGATTGGTCAACCCGCTTTTTGAAATCCGCAATCTCTGTCGTTAAAAAGCGATTGAGGAGTGACGAAAGCAGGTGATGGAGTCGCTCTTGTTGTTGTAACTGTAACGTCAATGATTCGTGCGAAGTTGCCATGTGCCAAACCTCCCTTATCGTTCAAATACATACATGCATTCGTTCCATGCACTTATTTTACCCATTTTTCAGTTTTTTCATCCTAGTTCAACCATTTGAAAAACCGGGTGATTGTCACCCGGTTTTGATTAGACTTGCTTTAACAGATTGGCCATCTCGATGGCAGAAGTCGCCGCTTCCCACCCTTTGTTGCCTGCTTTTGTTCCTGCACGCTCAATCGCCTGTTCAATCGTCTCCGTCGTCAACACGCCGAAGATGACCGGGACTTCGGATTGATAGCTCGCCTGGGCGATCCCTTTTGCCGCTTCGTTACAGACGTAATCAAAATGCGGGGTCGCACCACGGATGACGGCTCCGAGCGTGATGACCGCGTCGTATTGTTTGCTCATCGCCATTTTTTTCGCGACGAGCGGGAGTTCAAATGCTCCTGGGACGAAGGCGAGCGACACATCCTCTTCCTTCACTCCATGACGTTTCAAGGCATCCTTCGCCCCGTCAAGCAGACGCATCGTGATCAAGTCGTTGAACCGTCCGACGACGATTCCAATCTTTAAGCCTTCTCCAACTAAGTTTCCTTCAAATGTATAGGTCATGTCCATGTTCCTCCAATATGATTCATTTTGAGTTGTTTCGTCAGGCGATACGATTCGTTTGCTTCATGCGCACCGACATGAATCGGAACGCGTTCGACGACTGTGATGCCACATGATTCCAAGGCATCGACTTTATCGGGGTTGTTCGTCATGAGCCGGACACGGGTGACGCCAAGATCACGAAGCATCGCCGCGCTCACCCGATAGTCCCGAAGGTCCGGATGAAACCCGAGTGCCACGTTCGCCTCGACCGTATCCAATCCATTCTCTTGAAGGGCGTACGCCTTCAGTTTGTTCAACAGTCCGATGCCTCGCCCTTCTTGACGCATATAGAGCACGATGCCCGATTCCTGCTCGATTCGTGCCATCGCCGTGTCCAGTTGCGGACCGCAGTCACATCGGAACGAACCGAAGACGTCACCGGTCAGACATTCGGAGTGAATGCGAACGAGCGGGACCTCCTCAAGTGTCTCCGTCACGAGCGCCACATGCTCTTCACGGTCCATTCGATTCTCATACCCTATCATGCGAAACGTTCCTTTTGAGGAAGGTAGGGACACGTCCGCAACACGTGTGACGAGGTTCTCCTCCATATATCGGACTAACGCTTCGATAGTGATGAATGCCAACCCGTGGCGTTCAGCGACTTGTACCAAATCAGGTACGCGTGCCATCTCCCCGTCCTCTCGAATGATTTCACAGATGACCGCGACCGGCTCACTTCCTGCGAGTCGCGCCAGGTCGACAGACGCTTCGGTATGACCTCGGCGAACGGAGACGCCTCCCTTCTTCGCAATGAGCGGGAACAGATGTCCAGGACGTTGAAAATCGGATGGATGGGACGATGGGTTCGCTAACTCACGAACGGTGTGAGACCGTTCACTCGCCGAGATACCAGTCGTCGAATCGATATGGTCGACACTGACCGTGAAGGCGGTACCGTGTGGGTCTGTACTGTTCGTCACCATCGGCGCGAGGTCGAGACGAACTGCCACTTCTTCTGCTACGGCGCTACAGACGAGTCCTTTCCCTTCCGTGATCAAAAAGTTCATCGTTTCCGGTGTCATCTTGTCACCGAGTACGACAAAGTCCCCTTCATTCTCACGGTCCTCATCATCCACGACGATGATGGGACGTCCTCGTCTCAGTTCCTCAACCGCCCGTTCAATCGAATCAAACATTACCATCCCGCCTTTCCATATCCTTGTTCCGCCAAAGACTCGAGCGTCATCTTCGACTGCCCGACGACCTTTTCCATATATTTTGCTAACAGATCACATTCTAAATTGACTAAATCACCCGTCTGTTTCATCCCAAGCACGGTCTCGCTGTATGTGTGTGGAATCAAGGACAGGGTAAACCCACGCTCTGACACGTCAAACACAGTCAAACTCGTTCCATCTACAGATATCGAGCCTTTCGGGACAATGTAGGAAAGGAGCGCGCGGTCACACTGGATATCAACATAGACCGCATTCGCGAGAGGACGTTTCTTCGTGATTCGCCCGACCCCGTCGACATGACCGGATACGAAATGTCCGCCAAACCGTCCGTTCGCCGGCATCGCTCGTTCGAGATTGACAGGTGTTCCAGGCTTGACCCCATCTAGACTCGATGCCTTCAATGTTTCTGGCATGACATCGACAGAGAACGTCGCGTCATCGAACGTCGTCACCGTGAGACAGATCCCATTCACGGCAATGCTGTCCCCGAGCTTCACATCCTCAAGCACTTTCACAGCGGACAAAACGAGTCGTAAAGATGGTCCGTTGCGCTTGACCGCTTTGACTGCTCCGATTTCTTCTACGATTCCCGTGAACATCAGAGCGCCCCCTTTCGAAGGACGACTTTCAGGTCGGGTCCAATCGTTTCGACCTGATGAATCGTAAAACGGGATATCCCATCGATCGTCCCTTCCTGCTGTGAGCGATAGACGCCATGCTTCCCACCGAACACCCGTGGTGATTGATAGGCGACCCATTCATCCACGTAGCCTCCGTCAAGAAGTGAGGTGACAAGCGTCGGTCCGGCCTCGATCAACACACGCCCAATCCCATTTGCGTATAGCGTCTCAAGAACCGTGCCGAGTGACGTATAATCGAATAATTCGATACTGACGGCTTGAGCTCGTTCACGTCGTTCTGCCTCATCTGACGAAGTGAAGAGGAGCACCGGGACGTCTTCGGCGGTACGTGCTAACGTACTAGCGAGCGGTAACCTTAGGTCACGGTCGAGCACGACTCGTTTCGGCTGTCGCGTCACGCGGTCCAATCGAACCGTAAGCGATGGGTCATCCGCGAGCACCGTTCCAATACCGGTCAAAATCGCATCGACCGTGGCACGAAGTTCATGCACATCACGACGGGCTTCCGAACTCGTCACCCATTGACTCTCCCCCGTCTCTAAGGCAACTTTCCCATCGAGGCTCGTTGCCGTCTTCAAGATGACGTATGGTCGTTTCGTCTCAAGCGACCGCAAAAATGCCGGATTCAAGGCACGCGCCTCTTCCTCAAGTAGACCCACATCGACTTCGACACCGGCCGCTTGCAGGCGCACGATCCCATTGCCTGCGACGAGTGGATTCGGATCTTTCATGGCGACGACGACACGTTTGATGCCCGATTCTACAATCAAATCGGCGCACGGCGGTGTCTTACCGTGATGCGAGCACGGTTCGAGCGTGACATATAAAGTCGCCCCGGATGCAGCCGCACCGGCCATTCGAATCGCATGCACTTCAGCATGTGGTTCGCCCGCCTTAAGGTGGGCACCCATTCCGACGATACGCCCGTCTTTCACGAGAACGGCACCGACGAGTGGATTGACACCGGTCTGTCCATCGGCTGATTTCGCCAATTGAATGGCCTGTTCCATGTACTGTTTCATCGTTCTCCCTCCTTTTTCCGTACAAACAAAAGACCCTAAGGAGCAGTCCTTAGGGTCTTGGTGGGAGGGTTTCGTCGAATTTTGGCAAGCCAAATAAACGTTTTCTATACAGAAAAGCGTACGACGAAGCACAGGTCACGTGGACCTGTTTTTTGTTCCTTCTCCCATCCAGACTATACTGTCGGCTCTAGAGTCTCACTAGATCCACCGTTCGCACACGTGCGCCCGGGTCACGGACTTAGGGCATAGGCCCATCACCGCCGGTTGGGAATTTCACCCGACCCCGAAGGAATATTTGTTTGTACAGGTTTACTGTATCGCAATTGTTTTTATTTCGCAAAACAAAAAACGCTACTCGTGAGAGTAGCGCCTCGATTATGCGAGAAAGAGGACGACGAGAAGCCCAACAATCCAGCAGTAATATGAAAAATACTTCAATTCGCCTTTTGCCATGATGTGCTGGAACCACTTCAATGAAATGGCAGTCAACACGTATGATGCGATAAATGCCAAAAGGAGCGGACCGAACAAATCACGCGTGTCTGGGTTTGTGAACAACGTCGGACCGTCCAAGATCATCGTCCCGAGACTAATCGGAATGAACAGGAAGAACGAGAACCGAAGCGCGGATTCCTGTTTGATCCCGAGGAGCATCGCCATGACGATAGTCGCCCCGGACCGGCTGATCCCAGGAATGAGCGCCACGGCCTGAGCAAGTCCGATCAATACGGCGTCAAGTAGCGTAATGCCACCGTCGCCCTTGTTTCCTCGCATATTCCGGATGAACCAGAGGGCGAGTCCCGTAATGATGAGTGTATAGCCGACTGTCGCCACGCCACCGAGCACCTCGGCGATCCAGTCACCAAACAGGACACCGAGCACACCGGCCGGAACGGTCGCGACAAGTAACAGCCCGATGAACTTCACGTCGACCATCGTCTCATTCGAACGGTCTTTCTTAAATAAAAACGTCCACAAACTCATGATGAGACGAACGACGTCTTGACGATAGATTGTTAAAACCGCAAGAAGCGATGCAAAGTTTACGAAAACTTCAAATGACAATCCCGGCAAGTCAATGTTAAATAGTTCTTGGAAGATGACAAGATGTCCGCTCGATGAAATCGGGATGGGCTCTGTGAACCCTTGAATCAATCCAAGTAACGTATAAAATAACCAAACTGTCATAGTGATGATCCTCTTTTCTGTTTTTCACTCAATGCGGCTATTTTAGCAGAATCGGTCTTTCATTGACCAGCCATTAAAATTTTTTTGCCGTAATTTCAATATTTGATTGATTAGTCTGAAAATTAAATTTATTATAGAAGGGTACTCATCTGGAGCGAAGGCGATGACCCCAACTCTCCAGCTGGGTACTTTTTTATAAAAATATTACAAATTTGGGTGATTAAAACTTTATGTTTACATTTCTCTCGAAATTCGATTTAATTTGTAATAGAACTGTTACCATTTTTTGAAATTATCAACTGCGACTTTAGTCCTATCCAATTCCTAGGAATTGTTTAAAATTTTTCAAAATCACGTTAATAAATCCGAAAAACAATCCGATAGTATGATTGTAGGAGCATTTTTTTATCTTTGTCGGTTCAGATTTGAGTCCACGGAAGGAGGAACCATCATTGAATCAAACGCTATCCACTAAATCCCATCACTTGTCTACCGAACAGCAAAGGATGATCCATTGCATTCGTCTTCTCGGGGACTTGTTGAAGGAACGTCCACGCCGTTCTGTCTATCGCCGCTTCGCAATGGAACAGAATTGGCCGTCTCCTGAGTCGATCATTCGTCAGTTCGGGTCATGGGCTGAGGCACTTGCCATCGCAGGCTATGAATGGCATGGAGAGTCAACCGTCGAATTGCCAGACAAAATGCCGAAGTATACACGCGAGGACATCATCGAGACGCTCGCCATTTATTCGCGAGACATGGGCTCGATCATCACCTTGAAGAAGTATCAGCAATGGCGAAAGCTCCATCCGAAGGCACCGAGCCATTATCATATAGTCAAGACGTTCGGTTCGTGGCATGATGCCTGTGCCGAGGCAGGACTTGAGGCGAGTGTGACCTATTCGAAAACAGAACTCTCGAACGCCCTTCGTGAAGCCATTCAGGAAATGGGCTTCTCGCTCTCATTCGAAGCTTATCGTGAATGGGCAAAGCGCAACAACAAACCTTCAACGAAAGCGATCTTGCATCGCTATGGCTCCTGGTCAGCCGCCGTTCATGCGGTTGAATCTGAACTTTATAATACGAACTCATAATCATTTCATACGAAAGGAGGATCCACCATTTTGGGGATCCTCCTTTCATCTGACCTCTGTCGACAGATCATGATAGTGGGCGACACGATCTCGCCCGTTAAATTTCGCCCCGACATACATGGCCCGGTCCGCATGTCGCAAGACTGTATCGAGGTCTTCATATTCATAAATCGTTTCAATCCCGATACTCGCCGTCACCGTGATGCGCGTGCCTTCTGTCCCAAAATCATGGCGCTTCAAGGCGTTTCGTATCTTTTCGCCGACCAGATTGGCGGCCGCCTCATCCATTCTCGGGAAGACGAACACGAACTCTTCGCCTCCGTAGCGCGTCACCAAGTCCGTCGCTCGAACATTGCGAGTAAAGAGTTGACCTGCTTCAATCAACACCTCGTCCCCGAATGCATGACCGTATGTGTCATTGATCGATTTGAAGTGGTCCAAATCGATCAAGAAAACAGAGAGCGGATAGGACGCCACATCGTTCAAACGTTCTTTCGTCCAACGTCGTAGTGCCCGCTGATTATGTAATCCCGTTAACGGATCTGTCAAACTCTCGTGTTGCAAACGTTTGCGTTCATCGATGCGTTCGATTGACCAAGATAACGTCTTGAGGAGGCGGTTCACTTCAACCGCAATCGGAGTTTCGTATGCCCCGTTTGCCGTCGTCGATACCATGCAGCTGACCGCCGTCTCCGCTCCCCAAACGGGTTGGATGACGAGCGCCGAATGGTGTAGTTCCTGTTGGTTTCGCTGCAATTCAGGATGCCATTCATGGAGCGAGTCATAGACGAAACACGGTTCGTCCTCATCATGATACCGTTCAATCGTGAAGGCATCCGGCACACTCGGGATGACGCGACCGGTCATATCATAAAACGTCCGCTCCCCTTTTCGATTGACCTGTAGCCAACCACGCTCCACTTCGACGATATCACGTAGACCGTTCCAAAACTTCTCAATCAACAATTGCTCGCTGTCCACGCGGTACAGCTGTTCTTTCAAGCGTTCGACTTGATCGACTCTCGACTTGGTTTCTTCCGTCTCCGTCGCTTTCGACATCGTCATCTTTAGGACAGATAGTACGAAGAACGTGACGATGAGTCCGACATAACCGAAGACGAGATACGACTCGATGGCAATCATCGAGAACAAAAGCTCGAGTGACACGACGAGCCAATCAAAGCGAATCAATCGCCACATAATCGGGAACGGGATCCGTTCTCCAACCATGAAGTAGGATAAAGCAAAACTCATCGTCAAGACGAGGAACAAGGTGCCTAAAAACGCCAACATCGCCACGCCTTGTTGCATCAAATGAATCGGCTCTCCGATCCGTCCACCGAGAGCGATATAGGCGAGCCCCGGCAACAGAACGAGCAGACATTCAATCACCGTGTTGAGCGGATAGAAATGAAGGAACCGTCGTCGCCCGACGCGACGATTGAAGGCTCGCGCCTGAAACGTGAAGAGGAGCAATTGCCCCATCAACAGTGCGGGCGCTAGTCCGTATAAAAAGAATGTGATAAAGACAAACATCTCATGGAACGTGAAGTGAAGATGCCTGCGCTTTAAAGGATTCATGACGAACAATGCCCCAAGCGTATAGATGAACCAAAACAACGGCCAGTCGAACGCCTCAAGGTTTTGGAAAGTCAAATACGTCACTCCCGTGAAGACGAGCGTCCACGCGAACCAGCTCCGAACTAGGTACTTCCGAAATCGCATCGTCTTCCCCCCTTTTCTCGTTCATTTTTTCTAGTATGACCCGTAATGCAAAAACATTCCAGCAATTGTTTGAAAGTTGAGACAATGAAATATTGAAATGATTCCCAATTTGATGTTTCGCTTTTCTAGATGTCGGCAACAACTTGGATAAAGGGGGCTAACCATGGACTTTTCTCTATTTCTGATCACGTTTTTGATCATCTATTCGCTCACTATCACACTTCTCTATTTGCGGAAACAAAAGAATACGTAAAAGGGCGATCCTCGTAGGAGGACCGCCCTTAATCATTATTTCGCTTTCAAATAAGAAATTCCAATTGACCCGGATCCCGTATGCGCCCCAAGAAGTGGTGCGAGTGTATCAACTCTGATCGGAATCGTGTCACCGAGTTGTTTTTTCCACTCCTCAGCAAGCTCAGGGACATTTCCGTGGAAAATCGAGACGTCCTGACATTCACCGGACTCGATTGCCGCACGTAACACTTCGAACAAATGGGCTTGTGCTTTCTTGTATGTGCGGACCGTTTGATACGGGACAATCAAACCGTCTTCGAATCGAAGTACAGGTTTCAATTGAAGCATGTTCCCGATGAGCGCCTTCGATTTAGAGATTCGACCGCCTTTTTGCATCTGCGTCAAGTTTTGAAGCGTCAATTCGATGCGGACGTCCTCGACGCGCTTCTTCATGTATGCTTCCACGTCTTCAAGCGCATCGCCTCTTTCGACGCGTTCAATCAACTCCTCGAACATAAGTCCCATCGTATAGATACCTGCCCGTGAATCGAAGGCGAGCAACTTGAACTCCGCAATCTCAGCCCCTTGAACGGACGCCGAATACGTCCCACTCAGGTCAGACGATAGGTGAATCGCGATGCCCATATCGTACTCTTCTTTCAATTTTTCATAGAGTGTGACGAAATCCCCGATCGCGGGCTGACTCGTCGAGACGCGCTCTCCCGCGTCAATCCACTCGTAAACCGTTTTCGCATCGACTTCGATTCCATCTTTATACGGCTGGTCCCCTTTGACGACATAGAGCGGGACAATGTGGATGTCAGGATGTTGCGCTAATGCATCTGGAAGGACAATCGTGCTGTCCGTGATGTAAGCAATCTTCATAAAGAGTTCTCCCTTAAAAAAAGTTTTTAGTACCTGGTTATATTATTTTATCACAGGTGAAGCGGTTTCACTATTTTTTCAAAACATCCTATGTGTAGCTCGTCCAATCACTTCTCGAAAAGGGTATACCTTAGATAACAAATAAAGGAGGCATGTGTGGCATGATCGAACTACGGAACGTCAGCAAAATCTATAAGACAGGCGACGTGGAAACGGCCGCCTTGAAAGACATCGACCTCACCATCCGGGATGGCGCGTTCGTCGTGATCCTAGGTCCAAGCGGGAGCGGGAAGAGTACACTGCTCAACGTCATCAGCGGACTCGACACGGTCACCTCAGGTAAGATCACGTTCGGCGACACCGTGCTGACCGACCTATCCGTCGATCAGATGACTGCTTTTCGACGCGACCATCTTGGCTTCATTTTCCAACAATACAACCTTCTTCAAAACTTGACCGTCTATGAGAACATACAAATTGGTTCTGACTTAACGAAAGACCCGCTGCCGATTGATGAATTGCTCGAACAAGTTGGGCTCACAGCGGCACGTGATAAATACCCCTATCAACTATCGGGCGGTGAGCAGCAACGTGTCTCCGTCGCCCGCAGCCTCGCCAAAAATCCCGCCATCATCTTTTGTGACGAACCGACGGGCTCACTCGACGAGGAAAATTCGAAGAGAGTACTCGAACTATTGGAACGATTGAACAAGACGTATCAAAAAACAGTCGTCGTCATCACACACAATAATGGAATCAGTGAGATGGCGGACGATGTCATCAAGATGAACTCCGGTCGAATCGTGGAGGTGACCCATCATGAGACCCGGGTCGCGGCACGTGACATCCATTGGGGATAAGGGGGTGGCAACATGCTGTATAAAAACGTCTGGAAGACATTAAATCGGAAGTGGATGCAACTCCTCGCCATCGCCATCATCATCGTCATGAGTTCACTCACGTACACGATGATGTTCTATGGCATCAGTGGAATCGAGGTCCCGACTGAAGAGTATCTGGAAGAATCGAATCAGGAAGACTTTGCGATTGACATGCTCAATCGGGTGACGGAAGAGGAGTTACGCGACCCCGCTCTCGCCACGCTCGCGGAAACAGGAACGTTCACATTGGCTGACATCAAACAAGCCGATGCGGAAGTCTTCAATCGTCTGATCGCATCGCGAATCGCTGCCGTCGAACAGGAGATGCCGGATGCTACGATTGAACTCCGTGACTTAAAAACCATCACCTACACGTTCGATGATATTGAACATCGGGGATTGATCGTCAAAGAATCAGACACGATCAACCGTTCCTACCTCGAAGCCGGTGATCGACCGAGAGCGAATGACGAAGTCGCCCTCAATAAAAAATATGCAGAGGAGAACGGTATCGACATCGGAGACACAATCGACATCGGCAAACCGTTCACGGTGAGTGGATTTGTCCTTTTTCCGGACTATACGCTCCCACTCTTCGATGATAACTTCTTCAACTTGGACCCTCGTTCACAGACCCTCCTCTTGATGACGGATGAATCGTTCGAAACATTCATCGGGCAAGAGTCTTTCCGACTGTCCGGGGTGACCGATCAAGCGATCAAGACCGACATAGACCTCCCGTTTGTCGTCTCGGTCATGGAGACGGAAAATATTATCCGAAGTGGTGCCATCTACAGTGAGATTTCATCCGGCAAGGCGATGGCGCTCGGACTCAGTCTCTTTATCGTTTCTATCGCTGTAATCATCGTCGCCATCCTGATCTCGAATATGCTCGAGGCGGAACGAGGACAAATCGGACTGTTGAAGGCGATTGGTTATAGTCGTCGGCAAATCGCATCGCCTTACTTGGTGCTCATCTTGGTTTTCGCATTCTTTATGCTCATCATCGGTTATTTCCTGGGGCTTTATTTCGCGAACCCGTTGAAAGAACTCTATCTCGACTTCTATCTTTTACCGTCCATCACCATCGCCCAAAGTCCACTCGTGTTCGTGACAGCCGTGTTTGCCCCGCTCCTCTTCTTTGCGCTCGTTGCAGGAGCTGTCATCTATAAAATTATGGGTGAGAGCGCCCTTGCCCTCTTGTCACCACGGGACAATGTCTCATTGAATCGACTCAGTCGACTTGTCAGTCGCCTGTTGAGACGGGCGAGTGGCAAG
Source organism: Exiguobacterium sp. s132 (assembly GCF_018617235.1). Taxonomy (GTDB): domain Bacteria; phylum Bacillota; class Bacilli; order Exiguobacteriales; family Exiguobacteriaceae; genus Exiguobacterium; species Exiguobacterium profundum. The sequence goes on from NZ_JACSJU010000001.1 coordinate 1,543,216, forward strand.
ACGAAGTTCAAATATTTGTATGCCGTCAAGAGCACGGGGAGTTTTCTCATCTTCTTTCTCGGGATCCTCTTCTCGACGATTCTCATCGTTTTCGCCCTCATGATGAACGGCGCCGTCGACCGTATGACCGTTGGCGGATTGAACGAAGCGGTGTATGAATACGAGGCGTATACAGACGGGACACCGGTTTTAGAAGCGGGACAAGAACCGTTCCTCACCTATCCGTTCGCCTTTGTCGAAGATAACCTGATCACCTTGAAGGGACTAGACTTCGACAACACCTTGTTCCCACTCCAAAACGAAGATGGGGATGTGTTGACACTTGAACCCGACGGCCTTGTCGTCTCCTCCTCACTCGCGCTAAAACTCGGCCTCGATGTGGGTCAAGACATCGATGTCGCACTCGACGGGGACACGTTGACCTATCCCATTATCGGGATTGCCGATGAATTCTCTGGCGACTTCGCCTATTTGCCCCGGGCGACGTTAAGTGAACTTCTCACCGCTGGCGCAACGGATGACCTGTTCAACGGTATCTATGCGACGGAGCGTCCGAGCGAATCGGACTATTCGACTATTCTGTCACGTCAAGGGTTGATCGATCAGTCCGAATCGATCAACCAATATATGAATTTCATGATGAATGTCTTGATTGGTGGGGCGTCCCTCATCGCTTTCAGCATCCTGTTCGTCTTGACGGCACTGACGGTCGAGAAGAACTATTACGTCATCTCCTTGTTGAAAGTGATGGGATATCAAAAACGGGAAGTCCGCTCGATGATTTTGAACAGCTACTTCATCTACGCGCTCATCTCCGCCCTCTTGAGCATCCCCATCGCCCTGTTGACGCTTCGGGTCATCGTCGTCGTCTTCGCGGAAGATTATGGGCTCGTGCTCCCACTTGAATTTGAATGGATCTATATCGTCTATACGCTCGGTGCAGTCGTTCTCCTCTTCTTCATGAGTACATTCATCAGCCGCCGAAAAATCGATCAAATCCCACTTCAGGAAGTTTTAAAGACGTATCAAGAATAATTCATGCCAAAATAGGGCATAATAAGAGATAGACCAGGTCTCTCCTGAGGAGAGACCTGACTTTTGCAGAAAAGGATGATACACATGAATCGTACACAAGTCATGCTCGCCATTCCCGGAAACTGGTCTTCCGCAGAAGGCGTCAGCGAACAAATCAGTTTACATAGTGAAGGCTACACGATGGCTGGTCTGTTGTTGCTCGAAGATGAGACAGGGAAGGCGTTCACCGTAGAAGTCGTCGAACGTGACCCAGCCCTCGCCGAGGCGATGATTCACGCGAGTTCTGGCGGGTTCACCCCGAAAGTCGCGAAAGGAATCGCTCGTCATACGCATGTCGTCTACTTGATTGTCGACGTCAACGATTTGACAGACGTCGCCGCTGCACGTCGTGCCGCAAACGCCGTCTTAAACGCAGGTGGAGTTGGCGTCATGGTCGAGTCAGCTGGTGTCTCTTACTCGAAAGACGAGTGGCAAGAATCAAAAGAAGAAGACCTCGCACTCGACTATTCGCTTCTCACGGCTATCACAGAAGAAGAGAACGCCTATATGTCATGGGGAATGAAAGCGTTCGGTCATGCAGACGTGGCTGTGCCGATGACACTCGACATTGAAGATGCCATCCACGTAATCCATTCGTTCAACTTCCACCTCATCTCAGGTGGCGCGATGTTCGGCGATGGCGACCATTTCGCCTTTGAAGACGGTCGCGCCTTCACGGTCGAGATGGGAGAAGATGAGCGGACGACCATCGACAACTTGTTGCATAACCCGTTTGGCTTGATTTATCTCGTCCCACAAGCAGCAGAATAAGAAAATGGAGCGCCCCGCGGTGCTCCATTTTTATGTGGTCGTCAGTTTCGCATAGATGGCGAAGAAGATGGCGAGTTCAATCATGATGATTAACGGTGAGACGAGAACGAATAGATGGAGGCCGGTGAACACGAGAATGAGCGCGACGAAAAACACGAAATAGCCCCAGTGCAACCGGCTTTCCGGGAAGCGATGATTGTGAAACACGAGCGTCGTCGACAAAAAGTAGACGAGAACGGCACCGAACGTCACCATCACTTCAAAGCGCTCATCCAACTCCCCGAGATACATCAGTTTCATCATGCTCGCCAGAACGCTGAGTGACATCCAAATGAACAGATGACCATACAAAATGATTTGACCGGTCCCGACCGCGTCTTTGTCCACTTTCTTTTCGATGTTGTCAAAGTATTGCCACCAAATGGCGATGAGGACGATGAATGCTAAAATCGAAAAGCTGATGGACCGAATATCCCCGTCTTGCGGCTCGAGCACCGCCAAGATACTGATAATGGATTCCCCTAAGACGATGATGGTCAAAAGACCAAAGCGTTCGAGCAAATATCCTAAGTTTATGGGCGTCATGGCCAAGCGTTTCCGACCGATGATCGGTACAATCAAATCTATGATGAGCCCGAGATACAGAACGACGTAGCGCAAGCTTCCATCAAAAAAGATGGATAACGACGAGACGCCGATTCCAATCCAAAAATAGGTGCCTAAAAAGCGTGCCGCCGAGTCTTGAATACGTCGATTTACCATCGTATACTGCAAGACCGTCATGACGCGCAAACCTAAGTAGCCAATGAGAAATGAATAGTAGTAGTCATCAAAATCCACGTTCAAGCTCGCCGTCATAATTAATACGAAGATCATCTGTCCAATTACGAACAGACGCTGGTGAATCGCATCCTCGAAAAAGCGGTTGATGAACATCGTCTGCCCCACCCACGCCCACCAAATCGGGATGAACATGAGGACGAACTTCGAGGCATATTCGAACGGGATGACACCATGATGGGTATGAAGAAGGACATGGGTCGCCGTCGCAATCGCAGCGACATAAACCAGGTCATAGAAGAGCTCTAACCACGTGGCTCGTTTTTCTTCCATCTAGCCCACCCCGGTTCAGTTCGCCAACACGTCGTGATACTCGGCATGTCGGTCGAACTGATTTTTCGTAAAGGGACAGAGTGGGATAATCGTCTTTCCTTCTTCCCGAGCATATTCGACCACGGCGACAACAAGTTTCTCTCCGATTCCCTGTCCTCGAAGTTCATCACTGACATACGTATGATCGACAATCAGTTTGTCCGCCCCCGTCGGCACGTAGTGCAGTTCTGCCGATGGCTTCGCCTCGTCCCCGACGTAAAACGTATTTTCCTTCTGTTTAATTTCCATTTACTCACCACTCTCCTCTTCTAGTTTTAGCGGGATAAAGAAATGGTCACGCATCGTCCAATCCATCTCGTCCATCAAGATGTCAAACGATGTAGACAAAAACGCTTGGACTTCCCCACTCGTTCCTTCATCAAGCGGCAAGAAAAATTCACTCTTCTCCGCGTCATAATAAGCCGCTTCCGGCTGTAGCGTCACGGTCGGTAGCGGTCTGAACAGGAACGGATAAGGCAAGACAAAATAGCTCGGTCGTTCCGTCACATCATCCCCAAGCCAAAATCCAAATTCAATCAACTGTTCATCGAAGGCGACGCGCTCGATCACTTTGTCTTCCGGAAACGGATGCTCGATCGGATAGATGACGAGCGAGGACACGTCGAACGTCCCCCAAAAGAGTGCCGGTTTGATTTTCCGGCATCGTAGCTTCGATAGGTACGTCAGCTGTTCGTGCGCCGCCCGTTGAAACAGCCTTAATCCTTGCCGGGCATACGCCGCATCATAAGCGAGCGGTGTCTCGTCCGTATCGAGAAGTCCTTGGAAGGTCATCTCCTGTGGTTTCGGGTTGATGCGTATGTCGACCCCATGCGTCCGCAGTCGATTGAATAAGTCGTCATGATAGGACTTGATTGTCTTCCCCGCTTCAATCGGGATGGCGTCTGTCTGATCTTCGACATGAACGACAAGGCAAGAACTTAGTAGATCCACATCAAGCTGGAGTGCCCGTTCCCCTTCAAACAACAGCCCTGTCGTGAACCCATTAACCGTGAGCGGTAGCGAGACATGCCCCCATTGCGGCTCAGGTGGGGCCAGTTGGAGTCTAATCTTCCCTAGTAGTTGGGAAATCAAATGCAAGGTCAACTTTGTATCATGCCAGTCCGAATGTAGTGGAATCTGCATCATCCATCATCCTCTCATCCTTTACACGCGCCACTATGGTCGCAAATCGGTCGCTTCCCGGATTGTCCACACCCGCAGAGCGTGGCCCGATACGTGGAGATGACCTCATCTCCTTGCTCGATTTGAAGGTCGCCACGCACCTCGATTTGTTGCCAGTCGTTTAATTTAACAGACGTCGGGACGTCCGGTTCCTCCGCATCTCCACCATCCTTCCGAACGAACTGCAGCGCACCGCTCGGGCAGCGTTCAATCACCGTCGCGACATCAGGAGCCTCGGCCCCATCCGGTAAGATCCACGGCTTCCGTTTCGTATCGAACACTTCCGGCAATCCCCGTACGCATTCCGCCGCATGGACGCAGAGCGACACATCATAGTACACATCAATCGATTCTCCCACGTATTGTTTGCCTCGCATCGAATCACCCCTTATGTGTTTGCGGGTATTTACCCGTTACACTATGAAAAAAACCCATCATCCCATGACAGGATGATGGGTCATATTCACGCTTGTCTCATTTCTTGCATGCGTTCGAGTTGATGCGTCAGTTCGCCGATCGGCACGAATCGTGCCCGGCGGAGCATTTCTTTCCCGTTGATGAAAAAGAGGACGACCGGCACGGTAAAGATGGAGAAGGCGCCTGCGACTTCCGGCACTTCATCCGAGTCTACCGCGACCGCCTCAATTTCTGGGAACTGATGGAGCATCTCTTCAATCTGAGGTTTCAGCGCATGACAGACACTGCATCCCGGATGTGACACGTAGACGAGCAGCTGTTCCGTGCTCGCAATCCGTTCATTCAATCCAGTCAAGGTTGTCATTGCTTCCATCTTGCATTCCTCCTACTTGATTAAGAGTTGAGCCACAAGACACCGACCGTCTCAAATCCGGCATGTACCGCAATCGAGGGACAGAATCGAGTCCGTACGACTTCAAGATCTGGTAATTTCGACTCGATGAGTGCGACGAGGTCATCTTGCATGTTCGGTGCGAGTGCCGTCTGAACGAACACCCGATTGTCCTTCACACCGTTTTCCGCGTGACGACGTTCGAGTTCACCGACCATCTCCGCATAAGCCTTCTTCAATGAACGGGCCTTTTTGAACGGGATGACTTTCCCCGTCTCATCGAGGGTGATGATCGGCTTGATGTTCAAGATGTTCGCAAGGAACATCTCACCGGAAGAAACACGACCGCCTCGGCGCATCGTCTCCATGTTTCCGATGATCATGAAGAAGTTCTTCTTATCTCGCCATGCTTCGAGAAGGGCGACGATTTCCTCTACTGACTTGCCTTCGGCTTCAGCGGCCTTCCCGATTCGGACGAGTTCTTGTTGCGCCTCGAGTGCGGCATGCGAGTCGATGGTATACACGGTAAAGTCAGCCGCTTCGGCAGCTGCTTTCGAATTTTTCGCCGTACTGCTCAATCCATTCGAGCAATGGACGGCGATGGCACAATCATATCCCTCTTCTTTCAAGCGTTCGTAGCGGGCGATGAAATCTCCGAAGATCGGTTGTGACGTCTTCGCTTCTTTCTTTTGGTCAATCATATACCGATGTAGGTCTTCGAGAGAGAGTTTGGTTTCACTATAGCCGTTCCCGTCCACGATCAATTGAATCGGAACGATATCGACACCGAGACTTGCTGCCTCTTCTTGAGAGAAGTTGGCCATACTGTCGGTAATCCATGCGATTTTTGTCATAACTAAAAAGCCTCCAATAGTCGTTCATTTTTGTCCAATCCCATTATACCTTATTTCCCGCCGCTATTCCTACTCGACCGAACGGGACGAAAAAACAGAGCGACACACGGTCGCCCTGCTCCTCTTCATTTGGTCGAGATCAATTTTGTATGGGCGAACTCATCATGCGGCAACTCGAGGTCTTTATTCGATTTCATCTGTTGAAGTGCACGGATGAGCGGAATCCCAAGCGTCGCCGGGTAGACGACGTCTTTATAGAGTGTCCGCTTGATGACTTGCTCCAATGAAAGCGGGCGTCCATCCGCACTCACGACCTTAATTCCGACGACACGGTCTCCTATCGTCTGACCGTTTCGATACAACATACAATAGACTTCTCCGGCCATCGTCACAACGGTCGGTAAGTAATACCGTTTCACTTCTTTGTCTGGCCAAATCTTCTTACGGACTGCCTTTTCAATCAGTTTTGCCGGTGTCTGAAAGACGAGTTGGTCGATTTGACCAGCGACGGCTCGTTTCCAAAGTGGGACTGCCACAGCAATCATCCTTTCTCTCGGTTCTAGCCTTTCAATTCCTCTTTTACCAGCTGACGAAACCCTGAGAACGGACATCCACTTCTAGCAAACAGGTTCGGTGTCTTGATCTGATTGTCGTAATGCTCGTGAAAAACGTGCGTCGTCGCAGGAGAGAGAGGCGGGATGAGCCAACTCCATTGCCCGGTGACGTCACGCCCCGCGTCCCGTTCGTTTTTTTCGAACCGCTTGAACTGTTTGGCAGCCGTATGGTGGTCGACAATGGTCACACCTTCCCGCTCGAACGATTGCAGGACGGCGATGTTCAATTCGACGAGTGCCCGGTCGCGCCAAAGCGACCGCTCTTTCGTCGTATCGAGCCCGAGTGACCGTCCGACGAGCGGCAACAAATCATAACGGTCCGTATCGGCCAAATTCCTTGCCCCGATTTCCGTCTCCATATACCAGCCGTTAAACGGGACCGAGGTAAACCGTAGACCTCCGATCTCTAGTTCCATATCCGCAATCGCTGGGACTGCGTGCCATTTGATGGTCCGTCCGTCAAACAAGTCCACATCCTCGTGCCGAATGTCCACCTCAAGCACGGCCTCACTCGGCAACTCAAACAAGCGGACGTCTCGCCCGTCCGTGATCATGAGCGGGAGGATATCGAACGGCGTGCCGGCTCCGACCCATCCGAGTTCTTTCGCGCGCTTCGTCATCGTGACGGACATCGGGTCTCCGATGATTCCGTCAGGTGTCTCATATCCCGCGTACCGAATCAATTGTGTGTTCAATAGTTTGAACTCGTTCGGAAGAACCGTCATCGTCGAACGGATTTTTCCGCCGTTCGTGGCGAACCGAAGGTGGTCGACAAGATGGGTGTAGACAGCCTCAAACGTATCGGCGTCCCGTGCGTCAATCACATGGAGTGTCTGCCAAAACAAGCGGCCGATGCAACGATTCGAATTCCGCCACGCCACCTTGGCACCCTCACACAACTCTTCCGTCGTCAATGAATAGGTGCCCGTGCGCTCAATTTCATCTTTGATTTCTCGGAGGCGTTCGGAAGGGTCGTCATGCCATTGCCGCATCCAGTCGCTCGCTTGTTCATACAGATTCATATCTAAGGTCTCCTCACTCGATTCTCTCTTTCTCCATCTTAGAGAAAAGGAGACCCCTGTTTCAACTATCTATTCTCACAGAAGACAAGTCGGATACTCAAGACCGCTCTGGCTGATGGACGAGTTCGATGTAGTCGGTGACTTCTTCGTTTTCGCTCACTTCCTGCTCGAGGGCGGTCATTTGCGCCTCGATGGTCGGACTTGATTCGTAGTCGGCGGCATATTGATACAGCCCATTCGTCACTTCAGTCATTCGACGTAAGCGGACAGGCAAGTCTGTACCGGATGCAAAACGAATGATGAACGTGACGTCTGAATTGCTTGAGTCAACCGCTCTCAATCGTCAGGATGAACCGTTTCTCGGGTTAACGCCTGTTCGTGATACGGCGCAAACTCTTCCGCATCGGCTGGAGATCATGCGCAGTTATCGAACAGCAGTCCCATCTTTTCATTCGAATCGATTAGTCGACCATTTGTATCGAGCACGTAAATGGCATCCGGATACTGTTCAATCAAGAGCGAATCCACATGGAACGGGAGAATCGGTCCAGCTGACAGCATATCCGTGACATCACCATTGACGCGATGAATCCACTTTTTGAAAATCGCCATACAAGCTCTCCTTTCGAAAGAGATGGAAGTTTCAAACGTAAATTCTCGTGTTCATACAAAATAAATAGTTTGTAAAGCATTAATTACCAATTAAACATAATTGTTCCATTGGAAAACCCCACTCGTTTCAAAGTGGGGTCAATGATTAGTTGCGTTCGAGGACGAACGTCTTGTATGCAGGCACGTTTACTTTTCCAGTTGCGCGCTTGATTGTCTTCGTTCCGGCACGGTCGCCATCAACAATTACGTTCCAGCTCCCTTTAGGAAGGGTGACTTGGACATTTGTCGGGTTGGCGTTATGCGTGATGAACAAGTCGTTCTTTTGACCCGGTGCATCTTCGTCAATCGTGTATGTGATGACGTTCGCTTCCGCTTTGTGGAATGTCAAGAATCGTTTCACGTCGCTCGCTTTTGTCATCCGAAGACCTGGGTTGGCTTTACGCATCTCAATCAAGCCTTTCATGTATTGAACGTCCGCCTTGCGGTCGGCCGCCCGTTTCCAATCGAGCTGGTTGATTGAGTCTGGTGATTTGTAGGAGTTGTGGTCGCCTTCCTTCGTGCGCATGAACTCTTGTCCAGCGTGGAGGAATGTCGTCCCTTGACTCGTCAAAATGATGCTTGAAGCGAGTCGGTGCATCTTCGTCTTGTCCATTTCTGATGCGGTTGGGTTCGTTAACTCTAGCTTATCCCATAACGTGTGGTTGTCATGGGCTTCAACGTACGTGATGGCTTGCGTCGGCTCTTTCGTGAATCCTTTAATCGTGTCGCTATAAGCGATCTCACCGACGATTCCCGTCTTCACGCGATTTTCCATGCCCTCTTTTCCGTTGACGAATCCTTTGTCCTCATCGAAGAAGACGCTGCCTTTCAAGCCGTCACGGATGTTGTCATTGAAGTGGGCGATGCCCGGCATGTCGTAGGCGTTCTTTTGATTTGCTTTTAATTCAGCATCGAGCGGCGTACCAAGGTCCCATCCTTCTCCGAAGACGAGAATCGACTTGTCGACTCGATTCAACTCCGAACGAACCTTGTTCATCGTGTCGACGTCATGGATTCCCATCAAGTCGAAACGGAATCCGTCCCAATGGTACTCTTTTGCCCAATAGACGACCGAGTCGACGATCAGCTTTTGCATCATCGCCCGTTCGGAAGCCGTATCGTTTCCGACACCTGTTCCGTTGGCAAAGTCACCACCCGCTGTGTAGCGGTAGTAGTAACCCGGTACGATTTTGTGCAAGTTCGATGCCTGTGCATCGAACATGTGGTTGTATACGACGTCCATGACGGCACGTAAATTGTTGTCATGCAATCCTTGAATCATCTGTTTCATTTCCATGATGCGTACTTTCGCATCGTAAGGATTCGTTGAATACGACCCTTCTGGTGCATTGTAGTTTTTCGGGTCATATCCCCAGTTGTACGTCGCCATCGGATTCGTCTCATCGACGGAGGCCGTGTTGAAGTCATAGACCGGAATGAACTGAACGTGTGTCACGCCGAGATCTTTGACGTGATCGAGCCCTGTCTTCGTTGCCGTTTTCTTTCCGTCAACGAGAAGACGCGTTCCTGGTTCGATGACACCGAGATACTTTCCTTTGTTTTGGATGCCTGAGTCGTATTTGTCCGTCTTCACATCAAAGATGGAGAAATCACGGACATGCGTCTCATAGATGATCGCGTCCGTCGATTGTTTCAACTTCGGTTTCATCGAATTCCAACGTTTTGGATCTGTCTCTTTCAAATCGACGATGACACCTTGGTCACCGTTCACGCCGACAGCCGTCGCATACGGATCGACCGCACGGACCTTCCCTGTCGCATGGGTCACTTGGTACGTATAACCGATGCCGTCCAGGTCACCACGAACTTCCGTTACCCACGTGCCGCGCTCACCGCGCTTCATTTGAATCACTTTCTTCATATCTTTGTCGTTCGTCGGTCGGTTCGTCGGCATGTTCCACAGTTCGAGCTCGACTTGTTGAGCCGTCGGTGCCCAGAGGACAAACTTCGTTTTCGACTTTTGGTACGTGACACCGAGTTTACCGTCGTATGCATATTTCGCATCGAATTCTTTCGAACGAAGAACTTTGCCGGCCTGGAGCGTCTGTTCTCCGAACTCCGGGTGCGAGGCTTTGATGACTTTCGCTAAATCGATGTCTGCTTTGAATTGAATCGTCACCGACTTGTCGCTAGCTTTTTCAATCGATTCCACCGTTGCCCCGTCTACGCTCAATTCATCGATGAACGCATCCGTGATGACGCGATTCGTTGTGAGTGTTGCTTGACGGAACGTGTCCGCCGAGAACGAGACAAGTTTTGGAGAGCGATCGATTTGTGGCTCTGAATAGTAGATTGTCGAATCTCCTTCAACGAGCCAAATCTCTTTCGCAGTCCCGAGAACGAATCGGTCTTCCCCATCCTTCTCCGTCCATTCTCCTTTTTTCGTGATCAAGCCCATGAGTTTCTTCGATTCCGGGTTGGCGAGTTTCACGTTCGCGACGGCACCGAAATCATCAGCCTCATCGAAGGCGATGCTCTGCCCGTCCCCACCGTCCGGCCAAGCCCAAAGACCCCAGTCCGTATATGTATTGTCGTAACGGAAATAATGAACTTTCATATCGATTTCCGTCGAAGCCGTCTCCCCGTCCGGGTTCGACGTATAGATGGTCGGATCGCCCGACTTGATCCACACTTCGGCGACACCATCTTGAATCATATCGCTTGTGATGAAGCGGTCGTTCTCAGAACCTTTATCTTTGTCCCAATTATCCGTGCGGACGATGAGACCGATTTTTTCAGGTGAATCGACTGGGAATTCGTAAGCCGCCACCTTTCCGAATGCATCTTCCCCGTTGAATGTGAAGCCTTTGTTCGGGAAGTAATCTGGGCCGTTCGCCCAAAGCCATAAGTTCCAATCCTTTTCGTTATCCGGCGCCTCTTGATAATGGACGACGACAAGCGTCGACTTCCCTTTATCTAAAGCGGACGTCGGCATCGGAAACATTGACAGAATCAGTGCAAACGTTAGCACAACTGCCCATACGGGTTTCCATTGCTTTTTGACCATGAGGGTCCCTCCTTGTAGCACTATTTTGAGAAAACGCTTACACAGAAATTGTAAACGGTTTCTTTTAGTGAAGCAATGTTATTTTAGTAAAGTAGAGCACTAAACACCTTTCCTCCACAAAAAGGATTGCTTTCCGAGAGTTCAACCTGTATATAGAATTTAAGGAGGAAAAACTTAATTGCTATCACTTACAAACTTAATTAATAACCTAATTGCCAACGCGAGCCTTTTGCTCGTTGGTCTATATCTGATCTCACGTTTTACCAAGCTCGGTTTCACAAATAAATTACCGATTCGGCGTCAGATGACCATCTCCATCCTCCTAGCAGGACTCTCTATGATCATCACGCTTCATGGTGTACTTTGGAACGCTCAAGCGGACTTTCAGTATGGATTTGTCCCACTCATCATTTCTGCTTTGTACTTTGGGATATCTGGTCTGCGTATCACGTATGTGACGAGTATTATCCTACTTCCGTTTATCGTTCCCGGAGAAATACTACTTCTGATCACACTCCTAGATTATTCCGTAGCAGCTGGAACAGCATTTCTGTTCTTACGAATGCGCGAACGGATCCAGCCGACACAAGATATTCGAATCGTAAATATGATTAGTCTTACGTTCATTGCACTCTTCTCTATTCTCAACATGACGAACTATAAGGAGCCAAGTGCATATTTTATAACACTCATCTGGTTTTTATTCATCGGTTACGCGGCAGGCTTCTTTTTGCATATCGTGTATGGTGGCATACGAAAAATCGAACGCTCTGAACGTCTTATCACAAAATATAAAGAAGCGGCTTATACGGATACATTAACGGGGTTAGGTAATAGAAGACAGTTTGATGAGGAAATGAAACGCGTCGATGAAGAAGTGTTCATGTCGCCGAACGAGATTGCGTTGTTGTTAATCGATATCGATCACTTCAAATCAGTTAATGATACGTATGGACACGATGCGGGTGATGCAATTTTAGTCGAGCTCGGTCAACGTCTCTCTGGAATCGCGCGAGCAGATGACATGGTCTGCCGAAACGGCGGAGAAGAGTTCTCTGTTTTACTTGCCGACTGCAACCTTTCGCAAGCCATGTCGATTGCGAATCGCTATTTGACCGAAGTTTCGAAACAACCGTTTCAATTACCTAACAGATCGACGCTTGAGGTCACCATTTCAATCGGAGTATCGAGCACTTCTGAACGAAAGGTCGTCACGTCCGCCCAACTAATCAAAAAGGCAGACATCGGTCTTTACGTCGCCAAACGGAACGGACGAAATCAAATCGGCAAATGGAGTCAACAGAAAGCAAACTAACCTCTCACATTTGTGAGAGGTTTTTCAAAGTTTATTCCATTCATCGAGCGACTCCAAGTACCACCGATAGCTCATCTTGATTTCTTCATCTGTTAAGTCCGCTGGTAAGAGTGAACGTGGGACTAAACCTGTGAACTTGGCGCCTCCGACATGTGCAAAAATATAAGAGGCGACTTGCTCTGACATGTCTCTTGTCAAAAAACCGGTCACATACTTTCCATCCTTGCTCTCGAAGACGATGTCGAGTCGGCGACCTTCCTGTTCATCGATAATCAACTGGTTGTAAAGTCGATGTGCCTCATCTTTGTGCTTATATACCATCCCACGCCTCGCATTGTCATCAATCTCCCACTGATGGTCTTTTCTCTCTTTCGCCGTGAAGACTTTATCAAGCATTCTTGGGTCATCAATCGTTAAGCAACAAAAGATATGTTCATACGACAGTTGATCGTCGTTCACTAAGTCCATGATGTCCGTCTTCGGGATAATCCTTGCCTTGTAGCGTACCATGACACGACGGACGACTTCTTCTTTGTCAAAAATGAGCCACTGCTTCCGTCGCTCAAACTTCTCATGTAACATCTTATAATCCATCGACTTCACCTCACGTACAGCATATCAAAAGACGACGTCCGGCAGTTGCGGACGTCGTCTTGCTTAGTTCCCGTATTTTTTGAACAACTGATAATTCTTATTTCCACCTGACAAGTTGTACACATCGGTGAATCCGAGGTTACGGAGCACGTTCTGTGCCGCGTTGCCCGTCACGCCTCCGTTACAGTAAACAACGGTCGGTTTGTCCTTGTCCATGTCTTTCGCCGCTTCCCGAAGGTTACCGAGTGGGACGTTGACCGCACAATCGACACACGCCTTCTCGAACTGTGCTGCTTTCCGCGTATCGATGATTTGCATGTCTTCCCCGGCATCGATTCGTGCCTGAAGTTCGGCCGGCGTGATGAGTCGAGCCGCCTTGTCGATACTGTTCGAAAGCACCATCCCCGTATACATGACCGGGTCTTTCGTCGTCGAGAACGGTGGTGCGTAGGCGAGGTCGAGATGGAACAAGTCGTCCACTTTCGCCTTAAGGGTGATGGCCGTGACGAAGACGTCGATTCGTTTGTCGACTCCTTCAAATCCAACGATTTGGACACCGAGCAGTTGACGCGTCGCACGATCGGCGACCGCTTTAATCGTCATATCTTTTCCACCCATATAGGCAGGCTTATCCGGTTTCGTGTTATGAAGTACCTCGATATCGTATCCGAGTTCGCGTGCTTCTTTTTCGGCGAGACCCGTCTGTGCGACGGCAAGTCCGAACACTTTGAAGATGCCCGTTCCGAGGATGCCCCGATGTTCGAGGTGACCGCCCGTGATGACGTCCCCGGCGGTCCGCCCCATCTTGTTCGCTGTCGAACCAAGTGGACGCCAAATCGGTTTCCCTGTCACGATCGAGAAACTCTCCGCGACGTCTCCTGCCGCATAGACGTCTGGGATGTTCGTCTCCATCCGCTCATTGACGGCGATCGCACCCGTTTCACCTAGTTTGACTCCCATGTTCATGGCGAGCTCGACGTTCGGACGGACTCCGACAGACAAGATGACGAGGTCGGTCTCAATCGTCTTCCCACTCTCCGTGACGACCCGTTCGACGTGTCCGTCACCGACAAGTTCTGTCACGGTCTCTCCGAGCATGAGCTCGATTCCGTTCTTCTCGAGGTGTTCCTCAACGCGACACGCCATATCCTTGTCGAGTGGTGGCATCACTTGCGGTACACGTTCGATGATGGTCACGTCCACACCACGAAGCTTCAACTGTTCCGCCATCTCTAGACCGATGAAGCCGGCTCCGATGATTGTCGCATGTTTCGGGTCTGTCGAATCGACGAAGGAGCGTGTCGCCTCCGCATGTTGGATGTTTCGAATCGGGAAGACGTTGTCCGACTTCACCCCTGGAATCGGTGGGATGATGCTCGACGCACCCGTCGCAAGGACGAGGACATCATATGAGTCCGTGAACGTGTCACCCGTCTCTAAGTTTTCAACCGTCACCGTCTTCGTGTCTTTGTCGACTGACGTCACATTATGACGCGTCATCACGTCGATGTTGTAGCGCTTCTTGAAGAAGGCCGCATCGCGCGGTGTCAAATCGTCACGTGACTCGACTTCTCCGCCAACGTAGTAAGGAATCCCACAACCAGAGTACGAGATATCGTAATCTCGATCGTAAATCGTGATTTGTGCGTCTTCGTTGTTCCGACGCGCTTTCGCCGCAACCGATGTCCCTGCAGCGACTGAACCGATGATGACTAGTTTCATATATAATCCACTCCTCAATAAAGTAATAAGCTGATGTATAGGCCGAGCAACGTGATAGCCAATGTCGGAATCGTCAAGATGATCCCGACTTTAAAGTACTGTCCCCATCCGATTTTGAGGCCTTTCGTACGAAGGACGTGGAGCCATAGAAGCGTCGCTAGCGACCCAATCGGGGTAATCTTTGGACCGAGATCGGAACCAATGACGTTCGCATAGATTAACGCTTCCCGAACCTGTCCGGTCGTATGCGTCAAGTCGATGGCGAGCGCATCAATCATGACGGTCGGCATATTGTTCATGACCGATGACAAGATGGCGGCCAAAAAGCCCATCCCGAACGTGGCACTGAAGCTGTTAACCGCGAACCAATCGATAAAGTTCGCCAATACTTGAGTGAGTCCGGCATTTTGTAAACCGTAGACGACAATATACATCCCGAGCGAGAAGAAGACGATGGCCCACGGTGCACCTTTGATGACTTGCATCGTCTGGACCGCTGACGAGCGGTTAGCCATCACGAGGAAGAACAAGGCGATTACACCCGCGACGAGCGAAACGGGGATCTCGACTAAATCACTCGTGAAGTACCCGATGACCAGTAAACCGAGTACAATCCAGGATAAGCGGAACATCGTATGATCTTTAATGACGGACGAAGGTTCAGCCAACTGTGAGGCGTCATACTGTTTCGGGATATCTTTTTTGAAATAAAGGTACAACACGAGCAGACTCCCCGCGACCGCGAACACGTTCACGAACACCATCCGCGCGGCGTACTCGGCGAACCCGATACCAAAGAAGTCGGCTGAGACAATGTTGACGAGGTTCGAGACGATGAATGGAAGACTTGCCGTATCGGCGATGAATCCCGATGCCATAACGTATGCCAAGACGACCGTGTCCGGTAGTTTGAGAGCCCGGACCATCGCTAAAACGATTGGCGTCAAGATGAGCGCCGCCCCGTCGTTCGCAAACAATGCTGCGACGAGGGCACCGAGTAACGTGATATAAACGAAGAGTTTCACCCCGCCACCTTTGGCGATTCGCGCCATGTGTAAAGCGGCCCATTCAAAGAATCCAATCTCATCTAAAATGAGTGAAATGATGATGATTGCGATAAAGGTGAACGTCGCGTTCCAAATGATGCCCCATACCGTTCCGACGTCATCAAGATTGACGACGCCCGAAACGAGAGCGATGACAGCCATCCCCATCGCCGAGTAACCGATGCCGAGGCCTTTCGGTTGCTTGATGATGAGGAAAAGCGTCACAAGAAAAATTAAACTAGCAATCCACTGCACAATGTAATCCTCCAATAATCTCTATTTATTTTTTAGCAACTCGGCTGCAAACCGTGCAATACGAGTGTCATTCCCTCTTCTGTTGATTCAACGTCGAGCGTGACGTTTGCGGACAACGCTGTAGCTTCGTTCGCCACGGCAAACGTAAGGTCGTCGAAGTGCTTCACCTCATCGGTCGCTTCCGGTGTCGCTACGGCCAAACCTAGTGTCGGTCCACAGCAACCGGCCTCCGTGATGATGCGGACCGATTTTGTCTGCTCCTCCTCTAGCGCTGTTTTTAAGTAATCGATGGCTTCATTCGTGATGTTCATTTCACTTCCTCCTTCAATAGTTGGGATAACGCGGAATATCCGACTGGCAAATGTTCTTGCCAGGCGAGTATCGTCGGACGCCGATAGCTGTTCACACGTTCGAGCCATAGGACTTCATTCGCGACTTTCGCGGTCAATAGTTTGCTCGTGACATCGAGTGGCGTGAACGATTGATTAACGACCCAAGCGAACGGTAGAATCTTAGCCCGATTCAAATCTGCTACGAGTCGTTCAGCTTCATATACCGGCGTCGCTTCAGGCAAGGTCGTGATGATGACGTGCGTTTGTTTCGGATCACGTAATTTCGGCAACAAATCTCGGACTGCTTCCGGGACAACGCCAGTCGAGCGTTCGAGTTCGCGATGATAACTCTCGGTCGCATCTAACAGAAGAAGCGTGTGTCCGGTCGGTGCCGTATCGATGACGACGAAACGGTCTTTCGCTTTCGCCACCTGATTCGCAAAGGCACGGAAAACGGCGATTTCTTCGGTGCACGGCGAACGCAGGTCCTCTTCGAGCATCATACGTTGCTCTTCATTCAGGTCCCCTGCTTCCTTGAACACATCCTGTCGATACCTCTCAATTTCAACTTTCGGGTCAATGGCATCGACCGTGAACGTATCTGCAATGTTTGTCCCAATCGTGAAAGCGACATGAGCGGCCGGATCCGTCGTCGTCAAATGAACAGAGTGCCCTCTTTCATGAAGCGCAACCGCAATCAGCGAAGCAAGTGTCGTCTTCCCGACACCACCTTTCCCCATCGTCATGATGACACTTGGACCGTCCGCCTCAATCTCATCAACGAGTCGATCAAGTGATCCGTAACGACTCGAGTCATAGCATGCATTTGCGACAGCGACCGTCTCTCCGTTCACAAAGCGCCGAAGTGCAGAGACACCGATCAGATTTTCGTAAGCATATGGAAGTTTGAATGCCTCGAGGTCAGTTATGCCTTCAGGAAGTTCACGGAGTGCTTGTTGCTGACGCTCGATGAGCCGCTTCATGTATCGGTCTGCCCCTTCATCCTGTTGGATAAGACCGTTGACGATGAGCTGCATTCGCTCGATACCGATGGCGCGAAGTTCGGTCGCGGCACGCTCCGCTTCGATGAGTGTGGATGTTTCGGGACGGGCAACGAGAAGCAGTGTCGTCTCTTTACCATCAGTGAGCGTCTCAACTGCCTTTTTGTACTGCAATTGTTTGTCAGCTAAACCGGCAAGCGGACCAAGGCAAGACGCACCTGTCGTGTTCGTCTCCAAAAATTCATCCCATGCACTCGGCAAGGTGAGTAGGCGCAACGTATGACCAGTCGGTGCCGTGTCAAAGATGACGTGATCGTACGCCTCACGGGCTGACACGGACGTCAACAAGTCCGTAAATTGGTCGAATGCCGCAATCTCAACCGTACAGGCACCGGATAATTGCTCTTCCATCGACTGAATGGCCACGTCCGGCAATACACCTCGATAAGGTCCGACCATGCGCTCCATATATTGTTTTGCCGCTTCTTCGGGATCGAAGTTGGCGATGGCAAGCTTTGTTTCCGGAACGAGGCGCGGCGTCTCATCGAGTTCCATCTCAAACACGTCTTGTAAATTACTAGCCGGGTCGGTCGAAACGAGTAAGACACGCTTGCCTCGGTCGGCGAGCGTCAGGGCGAGGCTTGACGCCGTCGATGTCTTCCCGACGCCACCTTTCCCGGTCAAGAACACATAACGGGTCGGTTCAATCGTATGAAAATCAAATGTCTTCATGAGCATATCTCCTTATTTCTTCAGTGAGATGCGAACTTTCGGCTTTTCTCCATCTTTCTTGGCAAATGCGTCAACTGGTAGTCCCGTCAACTCCGCAATTTCTTCATCTGTTAAATAGGCACCCCGTTTTACGATTTTTCCATCAACTACTGTGAGCGGTAGCATCTCGAGCCCATTTGCAATTTCAGCTTGCACCTTGACATTTTCAACGAATCGATTCGGTTCCGATGCCAGATTATAACGAGCAACATCGAAGCCTCGCTGTTTTAACACGTAGTGAATTGTCGCCACTCGCGTCAGTTCTGGATCGATGGATGGACCACATAATCCTGTTGGACAGCACATTGCCGGTTCAAACACTTCAAGTTTCATCGTTGACTCCTCCTTAAATTGCACATTCGGTGTCACAGTCGCAACTCACATCGATTGTCTCAATCTTGTCGAGCAAATCGACGACAATCCCATAAAAAGGGCTCGTCTCATTCAATCGATAGTGGATCCATTGTTTGTCTCGGCGCTCTAATAACAGTCCAGCCTGACGCAACATCTTCAAATGACGGCTGATTGCCGGCTGTGAGATGTCAAAACAGTCGACGAAACTACACGCACACTGTTCTCCCGCTTCCATCTGTTTCAGCATGGTCAATCGAGTCGGATCACCGAGCACCTTGAGTACTTTGCTTAATTCTTCTGCAGTGTACATTTCCACTTCCCCTTCCTGTATAACCTAATTGTTATATAACGTATCCGTTATGAAATTACCATACTTTTCAACTTCATTCAATTGTCATTTCAAAAAAAATCCGTTATGATGAAACACGTTGTGAAAACACGTAACGTTGGAACATTTCCTTTCATATAATGTGGCATTTGATCTTCGTGAGACTCGAAGATCAAAGTCAAAATATAAAGAGAGGTGTGTTCTTCTTGGAAAAAATGAATACAATCAAACAAGACTGGCTCGGTAACGTCCGAGCAGACGTCCTTGCGGGGATTGTTGTCGCTCTCGCCCTCATCCCTGAGGCGATCGCGTTCTCACTCATCGCTGGCGTCAACCCGATGGTCGGGCTCTATGCTTCGTTCATCATCGCCATGGTGATTTCAATCGCAGGCGGTCGCCCTGCGATGATTTCGGCTGCGACCGGTGCGATGGCGCTCGTCATCGTCTCACTCGTCGCCGACCATGGTCTTCAATATTTGCTGGCCGCTGGGATTCTAACGGGTTTCATTCAAATCGTACTCGGTTATCTCGGCATCGCCCGCTTAATGAAGTTCATTCCACGCGCCGTCATGGTTGGCTTTGTCAATGCGCTTGCCATTCTGATTTTTCAAGCGCAACTATCCAACTTTGAAGGGGAAAGCTGGATCATTTGGGCAATCGTCGCCGCGTCACTCGCCATTATCTTCTTATTTCCGCGAGTCACAAAAGCCATCCCTGCACCACTTGTCGCCATCGTCGTCATGACGATTTTAGCCATCACACTCGGTCTCGATACGAAAAATATCGGAGACATGGGAACAATCTCAGCAACACTCCCGGAATTTTTATTCCCGAACGTCCCGTTGACGTTTGAAACGTTGTTGATCATTCTTCCTTACTCGATTTCCCTCGCATTCGTCGGATTGATCGAGTCGCTCTTGACGGCACAAATCGTTGACGATATGACAGGAACGGACTCAAACAAAAACCGTGAATCGCGCGGACAAGGGATTTCGAACATCATTGCTGGGTTCTTCGGTGGGATGCCAGGATGTGCGATGATTGGGCAATCGGTCATCAATGTCTCATCGGGTGCTCGTGGACGTCTGTCGACACTTACAGCCGGTCTCGCGCTCTTCGTCATGATCATGACAATCAGCGACGTGCTCATGCTGATTCCGGTCGGCGCGCTCGTCGGGGTCATGTTCTTCGTCTCCTATGCGACGTTTGACTGGGGTTCGCTCAAAGCGATGCGTACCGCCCAAAAATCGGATACGGTCGTCATGCTCGTCACCGTACTCGTCACCGTCGTCACACATGATTTGTCACTCGGTGTACTCGCCGGGATTTTGACAGCAGCAATTCTCTTCGCTGCTAAAATCTCAAAAATCGATCTCGAGCGAAAGATCGATGCCGACAAGGCTCATTACATGGTGAACGGTCAGCTCTTCTTCGCCTCGACATCTGAATTCGTCAATCAGTTCGATGTGACAGAGGATGCTGAAGCCGGTATCCAAACAGTCACCATCGACTTTGCGAACACGCATCTTTGGGACGACTCTGCCATCGGGGCAATCGATAAGGTCATCTTCAAATATCGGGAAGTCGGAATCGAACCGGAACTGCTCAACTTGAACAAAGACTCGGAAAAACTGCTCAACACACTCGCCCTTCACTTGAAGCAACAAGACGCGAACGCAGGGCACTGATTCATCATTTCCCCGTTTCGCCAAATCACCTATACTAAAAGTAGAACGTGCGAAAGAGGAGGAGTTTTTCATGGGAAAGGTATTTTTAGCGGCAGATGGTTCTGCCCACTCGAAACGTGCGCTAGAAAAAGCGATTCAGCTCGCAAAGGCGTCGAATGCATCGATTGATATCGTGCACGTCATCAGTGCGAAGGAATCGAAAGAAGCGGCCCTCAATTCGACAGGGAAAATCGACTTGGAGACGAAGCGAAAGCAGATGCTCAAGCCACTGTTCGATTTGACGGAAGCAGAAGGCATTGCCTACGAATACATCGAACTTCGTGGGGAGCCGGACGTCGAGCTCGTCAAATATGCGAACCATGAACCATACGAATACGTCGTCGTCGGATCACGTGGATTGAACACGTTCCAAGAGTTCGTGCTCGGTAGCGTGAGTCATAAACTGGCCAAACGAGCTCTCGCTCCTGTCATTATCGTGAAATGACGCATCGTCCCCATCCGTCGTGAGATGGGGATTTTTTGTGTCACATACAGGGGACATACCGTTCATGTAGAATGTTTTAAAGACAGCTAATTCAAAAGGAGGTTCTCGCGATGGACATCGCAAATGACCCGAATACACTTTTTCTCATCTTACTACCTGTTTTGATTTTGCAACTCATCCTGCTCGTCGTCGCCTTGATTGACTTGTTCAAACGCGACATGACGAATGGCCCGAAATGGGTATGGCTTCTCGTCATCGTCTTCATCAACATACTCGGCCCAATCGTATACTTCTTATGGGGACGGACTCCGCGATGAAAATCACACATGTAACGAAGCGATTCGGCTCCTTCACGGCGCTCGATGATGTCAGTTTCGAATTACGACCGGGTTGCACGTCCCTCCTTGGAGAAAACGGTGCCGGGAAGACGACGCTTTTGAACTTGCTCGCCCGCGTCACCGAACCGACAAGTGGCGATATGACCGGACACGAACGTATTCGGATTGGCTATTTGCCTCAGCGCCCTGCCCTCTATCCATCGTTGACTCCCGTCGAGACGATTCGGTATGCCGCTGAATTGACGGGGACCAAACACGTCGAGCCGATTCAACTATTGAAACGAGTCGGGCTCGAACCGGTCGACCGGCCGGCAGCGAACTTATCGGGAGGGATGCGACAGCGTCTCGGGATCGCCCAAGCGCTCGTCCATGACCCGGAACTCTTACTGCTCGATGAACCGGTCTCGGCACTCGACCCACGCGGTCGACGAGAAGTACTCGATCTATTAAGTGACTTGAAACGAGAGCGAATGATCCTGTACTCGACGCACGTCCTGCCGGATGCCGAAGAGGCAAGTGACTGGGTGCTCCTGCTTCGACAAGGCAAATTGCTCATGGAAGGAACCGTGACCGACCTGCTCGGTTCGAAGTCGACCATTGAGCTACGTCTCTTTGACGATGGGACGACCGATGCAGACTGGACGCAGTTAGAAGGCGTGACCCGAACAACCAAACGTGGTTCGACGTGGACGTTTGAGTCAACGGACCGGAATCTCGCCGAACGGGCGATTTTGCGGCGCATCCTGGAACGGAATCTCATCATCCAATCACTACACGTCGGGCACCCGTCACTCGAATCTTTATTCTTGGAGGTGAACGCCTGATGCGTACCGCAATCTTTAAACAGGAATGGCGAGAGTCATGGTCGAACAAACGACTCATTTGGATCCCAATCGTGCTCATGCTCCTTGCCTCGATGCAACCGCTCACGCTCTATTTCCTACCAGATATCCTCGCTTCCGGTGGCAATTTACCGGACGGCGCCGTGATTGATCTCCCGACACCGACACCAGAAGAAGTGTTGATTTCAGTCAGTGAACAGCTTCGCCAAATCGGTCTTCTCGTCGTCTTGTTGTCGGCGATGCATACGTTTAGTCATGAGCGGACGAACGGAACGCTCGCTTGGCTCAAGTCGTTACAAATCCCGACGTCTCGCATCGTTATCAGTAAATGGGCACATTACGTCCTATTGACGGTCGGTGGTCTCGTACTCGCCCAATTAGCGGCCGCTTACTATACGGTTATTCTTTTCGAGGCGTTTGATGTAACCGCATTTCTCATATCTACAGCACTTCTTGTCTTTCATTTTGTCGTTCAGCTCTCCATCTTCATTCTCCTCGCTGCGATGATCGAGAGCGGTGTCGTTGCGGTCGTCTTGACGCTCGGTCTTCATTTCGTCATGTCGCTCCTCATCGGCTGGGTCGACCTCGATTGGATGCCATGGATGCTCGGTCCACTATCGAGTCAGGTGTTCTTGACAGAAGTGAATCTCGTGTGGCCGATTGTGACCGGAACCGTTGTCGTCATCCTATCCCTGTATATGGCGTCGAAACGACTTCGGTTCATGAGTCATACGGCGTAAACGTCTGACCTTACAAATGATTCATTTGCCACAGCTTCATCTTGGATAAATATGGGTATCTCTTCTGTATACATACAGAGGAGGTCACATGAATGACATGGAAAAGAAGGGTCGGCATCGGTCTGTTAATCGGTGCAGTGTGGACGAGTCCACAGTTCGCGTCCGCTGAGGGTTCATTCCAACAGACGGAGGATGGCATCGTCTATACATCGAGTGACGGGACGGTGTTGACAGGGTGGCAAGTAATCGAGGGTCATACGTACTATCTGAATGAAGATGGTACCCTCATCACAGGTTGGCAGGAAATCGAAGGTACTACATATTATTTTGAGACAGACGGTCGACTCATCACGGGTCCCCATGCGGTCGACGGCACGACATACACATTTGACGAGAACGGGAAGCTACTCACCGGATGGCAAGAACGCGATGGTCTCGTCTATTATTACGACGAAACCGGTCAAGCCGTCACCGGCTTCCAGACAATCGAAGGCAAACGATATTACTTCAACGAGGACGGGGTCCGACTCTCGAGATGGCAACAGTTTGGTGACGCCAAACATTATTTCTTCCCAGACGGGACCATTCGTACAGGCATGTACACGATTGACGGCAAGAAATATTATTTGATGGAGCAAGGAAAGATGGCGACCGGATGGCAGACGATCGGCACACGACGCTATTATTTCGGGACTGACGGGGTACGTCGACAAGGTCTCACCCGAATCGGTGAAAAAGTGTATGGATTTCATCCCTACTATGGGTATCGCCTCGAAGGGTTGCATCGGATTAACAATCGTCACTACCTGTTCGGAAAATACGGCGATCGTAAGTATGGCCTTCAACAGATAAATGGTGTTATGTACGGCTTCCATCCGACCTATGGCTACCGACTAGAAGGTATCCACACATTGAATGCACGCGTCTATTCATTCGATCCATATGGACGTCGTGAGTACGGATTTCAAACGGTCGATGGGAAGAAGGTCGGATTCCACCCGACTTACGGATACCGCTTGAAAGGGAAATTCCGATTAGATGGAAAGACGTATCATTTCCATTCGACCGGTGTGCCGGAGAAAGGATGGAAATATACGACCCAGTACGAATATTATGCTCCGGCCTTGACGAAAAAGACGGATTGGCAAGCCATCGACGGCAAGTGGTATTACTTTGATACATACGGAAAGATGTATCAAAACCGTCGTGTCGGAAACGCCTCATTCGATGCGCGTGGTGCCTATTCTCAGGCACTGTCCGTCTATAAGATGAGCGTCCCGCTCTATCGTCAGTTCCCGATGGGGTATCCGTCAGGCTGCGAGTTCTTCTCCCTCAAAATGGCACTTGAAGAAAAAGGGCGTGCCGTCAGCGCCTCGACCTTATATAACGAGATGCCAAAGAGTATGTGGAACGCTCGCTATGAGAACCGTCTCTATCGCTGGGTCGACCCGAACGTCATGTTCACAGGAGATCCGAAAGGGACGCTCGGAAAATATAAGAACTATGGGATTTATCCAAAAGGCATGATTGGATTCGCCAGTAAGTATCGTCCGGTGAAAGACTTGTCCAATCAAGGGCTCGGCTCGATCGAACGCGAACTGTCGATGGGCAACCCGGTCATCGTCTGGGCGAGTGTCGACTTCAACAAACCATACGGCTACTTCAACTGGTATACCGCTTCGAACAAGAAGTTCACCGGCTACGTCAACTATCATGTCATGTTGGCAACCGGCTATGACAAGTCAAACTTGTATATCAACGACCCATATCGCGGTCGCTTGGTCATCCCTAAGTCAAAAGTGAGCGCCGTCATGAGCGCGACGGGATGGAAAGCGCTCGCGGTCAGATGAGTAAAAAGGAACGTGTCTTTCATCGAAGGACACGTTTTTTATGTCCGACTAGGAGAAAAGTATGAAATTAAGAAATATAAATTCCTATTTTTACAATTAAATATTGAAATTAAATTTCTTAATGGTACACTCCTGTTAAGGAATTGAAGCGCTTACATGAATCAAAGGAGGAGTTTCTGATGAAAAAGTGGATGGGTGGTATGGCTGCGTTGACGATTCTCACGACTTCCATCGTCTGGTTGGACGTCGATGCGAAGTCTGAACCGAAAAAACCAAAGGTCGAACTCGGGGTCGACCGGTTGATGGAAAACCCGGAAATCTTGAAAGGAAAACGGGTCGGACTAATCACGAATCCGACCGGGATCAACGCGGAGAGAACGAGCATCGTCGACCTATTTGACCAGTCCGATGACTTCGAGTTGACGGCATTGTACGGACCAGAGCATGGCGTTCGGGGAGATGCCCAAGCCGGATCGACGGTCAGTTCCTACATCGATGACGTGACGGGGTTGCCTGTATATAGCCTATATGGTGCCACGAAGAAACCGACTCCTGAGATGCTACAAGATGTCGACGTGCTCGTCTTTGACATCCAAGACGTCGGGACACGCTACTATACGTATATCTATACGATGGCGTATGCGATGGAAGCCGCTGCCGAGAACGGGATTCCGTTTGTCGTCCTCGACCGTCCGAACCCGCAAGGCGGGCTTCGCGTTGACGGTCCGGTGCTCGACCCGGATTACTCCAGTTTCATCGGTCTCTATCCGATTCCACTAAAGCATGGGATGACCGTCGGTGAACTCGCGCGACTGTTCAACACCGAGTATCAGATTCAAGCCGACCTTGAAGTCGTAAAAATGAAAGGTTGGAAGCGTTCGATGATGTATGAGGACACGGGACTCCCGTTTGTCATGCCGTCCCCGAACATGCCGACGACCGACACGGTCAATGTTTACCCTGCGACCGGATTGTTTGAAGGAACGAACTTATCCGAGGGGCGCGGGACGACGAAACCGTTTCAGCTGATCGGCGCGCCGTATATAAAAGCGCATGAATATGCGAATGAGCTGAACGGGCTCGACTTGCCAGGTGTCGCTTTCCGAGCTGCCTCGTTCACGCCGACGTTCTCAAAACACGCGGGCAAACTGACGCACGGAGTTGAGGTCTATGTCACTGATCCAGCTCGATTCGAATCGACAAGAACTGGGATTGCGATGATTCAAATGGCTCACAGCATGTATCCGGACGACTTCGAGTTTTTAGCGAATGACTTCATCACGAAATTGACAGGAAACGCCTACGTGAAAGATATGATTCTCGAAGGAGCTCCGCTTGAAGACATCCTGACGAAAATCGAGGACGAACGGGACGCGTTTCTCCCAATTCGGAAAGAGTATTTACTGTATAAATGAAGCAAGGATGGGCTCACGAAGAGTCCATCCTTTTTGTAATGAAATGGTAAAACCAAAAATCACCCAAACGATATAGAATATAGGGAGTCCCACAAAAGGAGTCGATTCCATTGAAGAAGCATATCTCTCTACTACTCACCATCATTCTGACACTCGGAGTGATCGGGTCGCCCTTCTCTATCAACCGCGTCCAAGCATATTATGAGACGTCGATCAACACGACCGGTTACGTGACCAACATTAGTCAACTCAATGTCCGGCAGTCGCCTTCTTTGAGCGCGAAACGACTTGCACTCATTCCGCGAGACGGTTCGATGCGTGTCCGGACATCGTTCCAATTGGACGGTGTGCGCTGGTATAAGATTCAATGGGGCAGCGGCTACGCTTATCTGCCCGCCAAGTATGTCCGCTTGTCCACAGCTGAGGTGAAGTTCACGAAACCGACGTACGTCAAACCGTCGAGCGTTTATTTAAAATCACGTCCGCTCACGACTTCTTCGAACGTCAAGTTCGTCCGGCAGGGTACAGAACTTGAGACCGTGTCATATCGCTATACCGGCACATCACGATGGTACAAGGTGCGCTACGGTTCATACACTGGGTACATCCTCGCCAATCATGTCAGTTTCACGTCGCCCGTCAACGTGTTGACCGAGACAAACAAAGAACGGAAGGCTGCCGGTCTCTCTCTTCTCGCTGCTTCGAGTGAGGCGAACCGTGTCGCCCAAGTCCGTGCCGATGAGATGGCGCGTACGGGTCAATTCTCGCACACGCTCAAGGAGAACGGTACACCCGGGGACACGTTAGACGCTTACGGCGTCTCGTATCGGGGCTGGGGGGAGAACATCTATAAAGGATCGAGCGACCCAGTCCGGGCGGTCGATGCGTGGATGAACAGCAGCGGTCATCGCGCGAATATCTTGAATGCGAATTATACGCACCTCGGGATTGGCAAAGCGATCGATGCCCAAGGGTCGACCATCCATGTTCAAATCTTTTTGACGAAATAACCGCTGAAGGACAGTCACGTCGTGGCTGTCTTTTTTTCGCCAATTAAAAAAGCGGATTCGCATCCGCTCTCGAGCCTTACGCACTTCTTATATCTCATGCTCTTTCACGAGCACACGAAAACGCGGTCGGACGGTCAATTCGATTGACGTCACGGTCCGCTTTCGATCTTCAGCTAGGACGATCAATAACTCTGCGTGGTCTCGCCGGTCTTCTAAAATCTCGACCTTGCTGACGGTGCGGAGCAGTTGATAATATACGAGCTCCCCGTCCCCACCTTTGATATTGATTTCAAACTCGTGATAGCTCGGTGATATTTTAAAGTAGAACGTCTCCCCATGCTTATTCGTGAAACGAAAAATCGACTCATCATAATAGAACGGGAGTGTCGAATCCATTCGTTTCGGTTCGACTGTACAAAACGCAGAAAGCACGATTTCGTCCGGGAACAATGCCCCTTCTTGTTTGTTGAATTGCCATCCTTTCATCCAAATCCCTCATTTCAACACTATAATTATCTGAATAATTAGATTATTGCACATTTCAAGTGTTCCGGACAGGTAAATTCGTGACAATCCTCGAACACCTTTGTGTAGAACGAGAAACATTTCACATGAGAAAGGAGTATCACGATGTCCATTATCTCGCTCGACCATGTCACGAAACGGTTCGGGGATACGATTGCCTTGAACGACCTCACTCTGAAAGTGGAAGAAGGCGAACTCTTCGGGTTGCTCGGACCGAATGGTGCCGGGAAGACGACCGCCATTTCGGTCATGTTGAATCTGTACGAGGCGGACTCCGGTTCGATTCACATTTTTGGAAAAGCGATGCCAAAAGACGAACTAGCCATCAAACGCCGCGTCGGGATCGTGCCGCAACACGTCTCCGTCTATGACCAGCTGACCGTCTATGAGAACATCCAATTTTTTGCGGAGCTGTATGGATTCAGTCCGAAAGAAGCGAAACAAAAGACCGAGGCCGCGCTCCACTTCGTCGAACTCGATGCCCATCAAAAGAAACGTCCGCCCGAACTGTCCGGCGGTCTCCTCCGTCGCCTCAATATCGCCTGTGGCATCGTCCATGAACCCGAACTCATCTTCATGGATGAACCGACCGTCGCCATCGACCCGCAGTCGCGAAATACCATTTTAGAGAACATCCGCGAACTGAATCGCCGCGGTGCCACCATCATCTATACATCTCATTACATGGAAGAAGTCGAACTCCTCTGCGACCGAATCGCCATCGTTGATGAAGGAAGGATCATCGCAGAAGGAACACAGGACGAATTGAAAGACCGTGTCATGACACTCGAGACGGCCCGGATCAAAGTCGATGCGCTCACACCAAATTTGCTCGAACGTCTTGACGCACTCGAACACGTTCAAAAAGTAGAGTATGAAGAACCGTATATCGAGGTGTCGTTAGACAAAGACACGCCGCTTGCTCCGCTCCTTGAGACACTCCATCAAGAACGTGTCCACTTCACCGCCATCACGGTCGACCGCCCTTCCCTCAATACCGTCTTTTTGGCATTGACAGGGAAGACGCTCCGGGAATAGGAGGGACGTCATGTGGACTTTCATCAAATATGATGTGAAACAGCGGCTTCGTGATCGTGCCACCCTCTTTTGGATGCTCATCTTTCCGCTCATCCTCATCTTTGGACTCGGGACGATGCTGTCGGCCGTCTTCAGTGACACGTTCAAACTTCCGGTCACGAACGTCGCCTACGTCGAATCGTCGACCGACCAGTATCGAGAGCCGCTCGAGGCTTTTTTAAAAGAGGATGACATTCAAGCCTTCATCCGACTTGTCCCATACGTTGACCTCCAATCTGCCGAACAAGGTGTGAACGATGGCGATGCCGATGTCATCTTGCAACTCGATGGACCTGACATCACACTCTTCTATGAGGAACCGACGACGGTCGAGTTCGACGTCCTCGATGCCATCCTCGGTCAGTATACGGCCATCGCCAATCAACAGATCACGCTCGCGGAAGCAGGCGTGTCGGCCCCATATGTGAATGAGGCTTGGCTCGATACGGAAAGTGTCGACTTGGCGGGACGTACCCCGACCTCGCTCGAGTATTTCACCGTCACGATCTCAATCATGACGGCATTGTTCGGGTCGTTTTATATCACATCAATGGCACGAGAAGAGCAGCCGAATACAGGCAGTTACTTACGCATCCAAGCGGCCCCAGTCCGAACGGTTCAATATCGACTTGCGCGGACGTTCAGTCGCTACGTCATCATCTTGTTGCAGCTCATCCTCTTGTTTTGGTTCAGCCATTTCGTCTATCGCACATTCGACTTGGCGAACGTACAGTTCGGCTATCTGATTCTGTCTTGGCTCGCCTTGACCGCGTACGGGGTCGCCATCGGATTTCTGATTGTCAACTTGCCGAAGTTGAGCGCGACGACAAAGGATGCGATCGTCAACGGCTTCGTCGCCATCCTCATGATCTTATCCGGTGGCTATGTCCCCGGTTTTGACCAAGTGACGCTGAACTATGCGCCGTGGGCTGCCTACGTGTTCATGCCGATTTTCATGCGGGACGGGATGCTAGCCGTCCTCCTACGTGAAGGTGACATGAATCTGTATTGGCAAAGTCTCGGATTGCTCGGGATTCATCTCCTCATCTTGATTGCATTCAGCTACATTCTCTCGAAAGGGGTGAAGCGTCATGGTTCTCATTAGACATGTGGCCAAACGGATGCTTCGAAAGAAAGGGCTGTGGGTGTTCACCTTCGTGTCGATGTTCGGTTTCGCGCTCATCCTCTCCTTCGTCGGTGGAACGTCCAGTTTGAACGCATCCATCGGGATTGTCGACCGGGACGGTGGACTTCTCGCCGAACGCCTCATTGACGAGGCCGAACGGTTTGGTCGGGTCACGTTGCTCGAGTCGAACACGGATGATGTCTTGTTAGAAGGAGAAGATATCGTCCTCATCATTCCTGATGACTTCACGAAACAGGCGTTCACAGGAGAGATGCCTCGCCCTTCCTTCTCTGCAATCGCCGGGAGTGATGCCTCGTTGATCGAGCAGGCACTGAACGGTCATCTGTCCCGCGAACGCCAACTGCTCGAAGCGAGCGGCTACGATAAAGCGACGTTCGAACAGCTTGCGTCAAAAGAGACGTCGAACGGTTACACACTTTCAAGTGAACCGTTTCAGGAAAGTGTCGCCACGACCGCCCGAACACAGGCCTTCTTCGGTCTGTTGTCGTTCATCATGATGTCGACCTTTCTCCAGTTCATTCCTATGTTTGTCGCGGATGATCGGGACGAGAAGATCTATGCGCGGTTGTTCGCCTCACCGGTGACACCAAGGCGTTACTTCGCCTCTCTGCTACTAGCCTTTTATCTCGTCGGCTTCATCTACGTGATGCTGTTGATTGGCGTGAGCCTCGCTTTATACGGTCAGGATGTATGGACACATCTCCCGACCGTATTCGCCTTGTTTTCTTCCTATCTGCTCGTCTGTCTAGCCCTCGGTGGTCTCATCGCCGTGTTTGCGACGAATCGGGAGAAGGCGAACATCTTTCAAATCTCGGTTACGATGGCATCCGCCATCACCGGCGGGGCGTTCATCAGCCTGCTCTGGTTGCCGGATTCATTGAAACTTGTCGGTCGTTTCCTGCCGACCTATTGGTTGAATAACGGTGTCATCACGATGTATGAGGGTCAGTTCCCGTATCCCTCCATCCTTGTCATGATTGGCATGACCGGAGTCGTCTTCCTCCTCACCATCCTCGTGTTGAAGAAACGACCCCTAACCGTCTAATACAAAAGCGAGCCCCCCATATTCAGGAGGACTCGCTTTTTATTGTTGAAGTGTCGGTACGACTTTTTCAAAGAAGACGTCGACGAGAGATGGGTCAAACTGTTTGCCCGCCTCTTGTGAGATGATGGCGAGTGCCTCGTCAATCGTCTTCGCCTGTCGATACGGTCGCCCCGTCACCATAACATCGAACGTATCCGCAATTGCGATGATTCGTGAAGCAAGAGGGATCTCAAAATCTTGTAGCCCTTTCGGATAGCCTTTCCCGTCCCATCGTTCATGGTGCGCCAAGACAATTTCCGATAAGGCGACATATTCGGGTACGGTACTTAAAATATTGTAACTGATTTCCGGGTGGCGTTTGATTTCATACCATTCCGATTCGGTCAGCGCGCCCGGTTTATCCAAAATATCGTTGCTGATTGCCACTTTTCCTATGTCATGGAGAATAGCGGCCGTTCGAATCTCATTCACTTCAGCATTCGTGAAGCCCATCGCTTCTGCCAGTTGCCCCGCTAAATTGGCGACTCGTTGAGAATGCGCTTCTTCTCGTGGAATCTTCTCATACAGCGTGCGCATGATGATTTGAATGGAATGGTGGCGTCGACTCTGCTTTTCAGAAACCTTGTGGTGATACATCCGATCTTCCGCTAAATTGAACACCTCGGTCAATTCGACATTCGAGTCATGTTTGACCGCTTCACCGAATGATGCGGAAATCGGTAATCCTTCAACCGTCTGCTCGTGGAAGAGACGACCGAGACGATCCGACAGCTGTTTCGCCTCATCGAGCGTCGTATTCGGAGAGATTACGACGAACTCATCGCCTCCGACTCGTGCCACTTCATCTTTCGCGCGCAATTCATTTCGCAAAATATTCGCCGCTTCGACGAGCAGCTGGTCTCCGACCAAGTGTCCGAACGCATCGTTCGTGAGCTTCAACCCGTTGATATCGATGACGATGAGTGTGAGCGGATAAAAGTGGTCATCATCATAGCGCTCCAACGCCTCTTCAAAGTAACGCCGGTTTTTAATGCCCGTCAATTGATCGTGGTAACTGAGATACTCAATCTCTTTCTCATATGTTTTCTTCTCCGTGACATCTCCGATATAACCGTGCCACAACACGTGACCATCCGCTATCTTTTCCGGACGGGATGATCCTAAAATCCAGACGGTTCGTCCGTCCTCGGTCAAGACGCGAAACTCAGCATCCCAAATCGTCAAGTTGCGATAGGACTCATCAATCGACTGCATGACAAGCGGATAATCATCCGGGTGCATCCGTCGGAAGACAAGACTCGCGTCCGTCTGTACCTCTTCTGCCGAAATCCCCAGCATATCTTCAAAGCCTCGGCTAAAGAATGGGAAGTTGAAACTTCCATCAGGCAATAATTCGAATTGATAGATGGCACCCGGGATTTGATCGGACAATTTCGTCAAAAGCCGATCTCGGTCTGCCAACTTTTCTTCTAACTGAACTCGGTCCGTCACGTCTTTCGCGACCGCATAAATATAATTCCCTTGAAGTTTGCAATGCCACTCGATCGATCGATACGTATCGTCGATCGTCCGGAAACGGTTGATGAAGCGGAACAACTCACCACGTTCCTCAAGTTCCATAAACGCCGCTTCCGTGATGGTATCATCATCCGGGTGAACTAGACTAAGAAAGTCGATATTCTCCAGCTCATCAAGTGAAAACCCTAAAATTCGTTCCCATGCATCGTTCAAATGGAGCACTTGTCGTGTGTTGAAGGCCATGATGCACTCCAAGTCGAGGGTCGCGAATCCACCAAACATCGATTTTTTCGTCTCTCCGATTTGATGATCGGCTTTCGTCAATTGCTCAAGGACGTGGACGAGATATAACTCTACGAGCCCTAGCCGATTGGCGACCTTCCCTTTTTCCATCACAATCGTCAAGTCTCCGTATAAAATACCGTCTTTCTCGATTTTGAAGAGAACGACTTCTCCAAGCGAGAAAATTCGAAGTAGATTTTTGACGAGACGTGTTGGAAGCGCACCATCAATAAGTGGACCAATCCCATCAAAGACACGAGGATTTGATTGTTTGAACAGGTCACGACGTTGGTCCGTCATTGGCCACTTCTTCCCGACTGGATGAAATCCAAGAATGTCGAGGCTTCTCTCTAACATTTCATCGATTCCTGATAATGCCACTGTCGTATACGATTCGCCATCCGCATCCATCAAATTGAGAGCGACCGCCTTCGCTCCCGTGAAGTCACGAATTTGGTCAAGAAATTGTTGATTCATTAACAAGTCACTACCCGTCGAGACGAAGCGATGCGATACGTTGACGAGCTGTTTTAACGCATTGTTCTCTTGGACGTGTGGCGTGATGTCGTGAAACATGACGGACACAAACCCCGTTCGTTGGCTAAACACAGACATCTCGAACCAACATTTATTACGGCGAGAATAGTGTTCAAACGTCACGGTCCCCCCATCACTGACGACGTGTGCCACTTGAATCATCCATTCCCGCTCACTATATTCAAAGTCTTTTAGGGCGCTTGACACTTTTTTTCCGATGAAGTGCTTTCGCTTCCCTTTCATGATCTTCTCAAAGGCAGGATTCACTTCAAAGAATTCATAGTCAATCGGCTCCGAAGCGTCGTCGTAAATCACTTTAAACTCGACGTAGCCTTGGGGCATATAACGCAACAATGTATCGTATGAAGAATGAATGGGGTTTGTCACGTCACTTCCTCCTCAGCAAATAAAATCTCTACCTATTCTACCTCATTTGTGATAGATTCCCTATTTTTTCCGAAGTCATTCCCATCTTTTCATTTAAAGTTTTCGTAAACTGCAAGTTCTTCCCTTGCCTCTCTCCCTCACCTTTGCTAGACTGATTTCGAAAACCGATATCGAATTTCGATATTAAGGAGATGACACATATGGAAGACCGCGTCTTGCGGAAGCTGTTTCTCGGATTCATCCACATCCACATTTTGCACCACGCCGCGGAACACCCTGTTTACGGAGCATGGATGGTCGATGAGCTTCGGGAACACGGGTACGAAATCAGCGCCGGGACGCTCTACCCGATCTTGCACGGGATGGAGAAAGACGGGCTCTTGATTCGTGAAAACGAGACGGTCGATGGACACGTTCGCAAAAACTACGTGACGACCGAAAAAGGACTTTCTGTGTTGGCGGAAGCCCGTCAAAAGGCATACGAGTTATTCAAAGAAATTAAGGAGTGAAGATATGACGACACAACGTGTGACGTTCAAGACGTTACTAGAAATTTTATTCGTTTCAACGAGGCTCGGTCTCACCTCATTCGGTGGACCGGTCGCCCACCTCGGTTACTTCCACGAGGAATATGTGAGACGACGCAAATGGATGGATGAGAAAGCTTACGCCGACCTCGTCGCCTTATGCCAATTCTTGCCCGGACCGGCGAGTTCACAGGTCGGAATCGGAATCGGGATTGTCCGCGGTGGCATATTAGGTGGGATCACCTCGTTCATCGGCTTCACGACGCCGTCGGTCGTTGCCCTCATCCTATTCGCTTTATTGTTATCCGGACTCGACGTCTCCGATGCAGGCTGGTTATACGGCTTGAAAGTCGTCGCTGTCGCTATCGTCGCCCATGCCATCTTAGGGATGGCGAGTAAACTGACACCTGATACAAAGACACGAACGATTGCCTTTTTTGCCTTGGCAGGCGTCCTACTCTGGCAAACGACGTTCAGTCAGGTATTGTTCATTCTCCTCGCGGCCTTCGCAGGATTCCTGTTGTTCAAGCCGGACCGTCTCGATACGAAATCGAGTGCGTTCCCGATTTCGAAACGTCTCGGGACCGTTCTGCTGTCGATTTTTGGGGCACTTCTCGTCATCTTACCGATTTTACGGGAGACGTTTGAGAATCAGACGATTGCCTTGTTCGATAGCTTTTACCGGGCCGGTGCCCTCGTCTTCGGCGGCGGACATGTGGTCTTGCCACTACTAGAACGAGAACTTGTACCAGCTGGTTTCTTGAGTGAAGAAGCCTTCCTTGCAGGATACGGTGCCGCTCAGGCCGTTCCTGGTCCGCTTTTCACGTTCGCTTCTTATCTTGGAACGGTGATTAACGGTGTGCCGGGTGGTATCCTTGCGACGGTTGCGATTTTCTTGCCGGCCTTCTTGCTCATCCTCGGAGCACTTCCGTTTTGGGACGCGCTCCGTCACAACCCGAAAGTCGCCGGTGCCCTCATCGGTGTCAACGCGGCGGTCGTTGGGATTTTGATTGCGGCATTCTACAGCCCGATCTTCACGAGTACCGTCAACGGTGCGGTCGACTTCGTGTTCGCTGCCTTCCTGTTCGTGATGATTGCTTATTGGAAGTTACCACCGTGGTCACTCGTCATCGCCGGGGTACTCGGTGGGACGTTGATTAATCTGATGTAAAGTGCAAGGGACCTCGTGTCCCTTTTTTTATTGGATTTTTACGTCATTTGATTGTTAATCTTTTGAAACCATTCCCTCCTCCACGCTCGTTATACTGAAGAATGGATTCAAAAATAAGGGAAATGTCCGCTTTACTAGAAAGGAAGTGGGGGCATGCAACCACTCAAACATACAACGTATATGCCTGGTCTCGACGGCTTGCGCACGTTCGCCGTCTTGGCTGTGATTTTATATCATTTAAATGTACCTTACATACCCGGGGGATTCCTCGGTGTCGATGTCTTCTTCGTCCTGTCCGGTTACTTGATTACCGGGATCTTAATTCGCGAATGGACGAAGACCGGCACAATCGATTTGAAAAAGTTCTACCTCGCGCGTTTCCGTCGTTTGTTGCCGGCGCTCGTCTTGATGCTGTCGGTCGTGATGACGTATGTGACGCTGTTTGACCGCTCCTTGCTCGATACGGTGCGCCAAGATTCAATGGCAGCGCTCGCTTATGTGAACAATTGGTGGTATATCTTTCACGAAGTCTCCTACTTCGAGAGTTTCGGAAAGCCATCACCGCTTCAAAATCTATGGTCTCTCTCCATCGAAGAACAGTTTTATGCGTTCTGGCCGTTGCTCCTACTCGTCGGTCTCGCGTTCCGAAAGCGATTGCTTCAACTACTCGCCGCGCTTCTATTCGTCTCCGCCGCCTGGATGGCGTTCCGATATGTGCCGGAAGCCGATCCGAGCCGCGTCTACTACGGGACCGACACGCGATTGTTCGGTCTGCTCATGGGAGCCGTCCTCGCCTTCGGTTGGCGTCCGGACACGTTTAAAGAAACGATCCCGCATACCGGACGCCACATTTTGAACTGGACCGGCGCCGTTTCGCTCATCGTCATCGTCGGGATCATCAGTAACGTCAACGCCTACGATGCATTCCTCTATTACGGAGGTTTCTTGCTCGTCTCTTTCCTATCCGCCCTATTGATTGCCGCTGTCGCCCATCCGGCGACCATTTGGTCACGACTGTTTGGAAGCGTTTGGCTTCGCGTGATCGGTACACGGACGTATGGGATTTACTTGTGGCACTATCCGGTCATCATTCTATCGACACCGCTCGATCGACTCGGGACGTTCTCGCCACTTCTTTCCGTCGGGCAAGTGGCGTTGACGCTTTTGATCGCCGAGTTGTCGTATCGCTTCGTCGAGACACCGATTCGTCGAAACGGATTCAAACAAGCGTTCCGTCAGCTCGTCTCAACACCGACGCACCCAAACGCACGCTTTGCCGCCACGGCATGTGCGACCGCGCTCTCACTCGTTCTCGTTGGGAATTTGACCATCCTGGCGTTCTCTGAGTCGAAGCCGGTCGAAGATGAAATTCCTGTCGTGAAAGTACCGATGCCAAAA
Organism: Exiguobacterium sp. s132; assembly: GCF_018617235.1. Lineage (GTDB taxonomy): Bacteria > Bacillota > Bacilli > Exiguobacteriales > Exiguobacteriaceae > Exiguobacterium > Exiguobacterium profundum. Next base: position 1,580,071 of record NZ_JACSJU010000001.1, read on the forward strand.
GATGAGACAAAGGACGTTCCGAACGAACCGGAATCCAAGGAGACAGAGGAAGTCCCGTCTGAAGATCAACCGACAGAAGAAAACAAAGCACCAACTGAAAAACCAGAAGAACGAACATGTCCACCGGCTCTCGCGATTGGCGACTCGGTCATGCTCGGATTGAACGAATATTTGGCAGATGCTTTCCCGAATATGAAAATCGATGCCCAAATCGGACGTCAAGTTCGCGATGCGATTCCAGTTGCCTCTCAGTACCAATCGTATAATGCTCCAGGTCACGTCGTGTTCCTCCATCTCGGAACGAACGGTGCCTTCAAAATGGAGCAACTCGAGACGTTGCTCAAGCAGTTCGAACGAGCAGATGAAATCTATTTGATCAACACACGTGTCCCGCGTCCATGGGAGAGTGAGGTCAATAAAAAACTCGCTCGGGCCAGTGAGCTTCATGAGAACGTGTCCCTCATCGATTGGCATGAACGCTCAATCGGAAAGGAAGCGTACTTCGAAAGTGATGGGGTCCATTTAAATATTAAGGGCGCCGAAGCGTTTGGCCACGTACTGAACGAAGAAATCGGCTGTCAACCAAACTAGGCTCTTGCGAGTGCAAGAGCCTAGTTTTTAATTGACTCAAATACATAATCCCTCATTTCAGAACTCTTATGAAAGAGGTAAAATAATACTAAAAAATGGAAAGAGTGATTACTATGAATAAATGCACAGCATGCGGAGCGACTCTGAAGCGAGGGCAATCCCACTGTTCGCAATGTGGCACGAAAATCGAAACGTCATCGACCCGACTTCCCCTTTGGAAGTGGACCGTCCCGCTCGCCCTTGTGGCCGTGATCGGATTAGGGGTATGGTTATGGTCGGAATGGAACGAACCACTCGCCTCAAAAGAGACGACGACAGCAAAAGATGTACAACAATCGTTCTCTGCTTCGACGGAGGAAGAAGAATCAGAAAAAGCTTCTGAAGTCGAAGAGGACGCCGCTCTCCCGGATACCGAAGCAGAAACGGGTGTGTTCTATGAACCAGTTTCCTATGACGAAATCGATCGGTTTATGTATTCTTTTATAGACGCTTTCACCAGTGCGACTTATTCAACGGATACATCCGAAGTCGAAACATTCCTTGCTGAGGGATCAACGTTCCAGTCACAGACATTAGATTACTTGAACAACACGCTCTTCGTCAAAGGCATCAAAGAAGACCACATATACACAGAAGTCATCTCTATTCAAGTGAACGGTGAAGATCGTGACTCGATTGAAGATGATGAAACCGCGACCGTCACCACGAATGAAGAGTACCGTATCATCAAAGAAGACGACTCTAGTGTGAGAGCGACATTCGAAACGACGTATGCAGTCCGGTATGAGGATGGCGACATGAAGATTGTGCAAAACCTTGGCTCCAATGAATTATCACGGGAAGAAGAATATTGAAAACAAGCACGGACAGTAGGCTGTCCGTGCTTGTTTCGCTTAGTTGATATTCAATTTTCTCATTCCCCAACCAAGGAGCGCCCCCATCGTGATCAAGACGAGCGCAATGAACGTTCCTGCGATACTCAGTCCGTCCGTGGCAACGCCTAAAATCCGAACCCCGTTCAACTCAACGAACATGCCGTTATTCAAGAACCACTGCCAGACGATGAATGCAAGGAGTGCCGGAGCCACAAACCAGATTCCTGCCTGCCATGAGTGAACATGCCCCTTAGCGAACATAGCATAAATCACGACATTCAAGACTAATAATATCAGCAACCAGGAGAAGACACCGTCCTTGTACAACGCTTCAGAACGCGTTTCATCATTTGCGAGATCCGCCTCATACATTTCAGTCAACGTCCCAAAAATCATCGGTGAGACGGTCATCATATCGACAGGCTTGCCAATTGAATTAGCAGGTCCTTCGGTATCGGAGAATGATTGCCACAAGACATCCTCTACCCCACCAAATCCTTCGCTAACTGTTTCAATTGAATTCGCAATTTTTTCTGGGGCGGTCTCCCCAAACAACGACATGCCAATTTCATAAGAACCTAATGGAGATTGAAGTGAGAGTGCTTGCTCTCCTCCATGTCCGATGGTCTGCCAATTCATACTCGCCGCTTGTCCAGTCAAATACAGCATTTCTTCGCTGTCGACAAACTCGAGGCGTTCTCCCTCATCGATTTTACTGAGTTGAAGACCAAAGTAACCAATACCGACGAACGTCGATACGAGTGTGACGGTCAATAACGCACGAACGCCTTGTTGCGCAATCTTCCACTCTCCCTGGAACGGCATCGTAATCAAATAAGCCAACCCGAGAGCAAAGAGGACCATCAAGGTTGTCGCCGCAATGGTTTTGATCCATGCGACTTCAAAGAGTGGTGGATGAAAAGCGAAGGCGTAAATCAATCCATACCCGACGAGAACCGTCACCATGAATCCAGCCATACGACTGAGCACATCGCTCAACGTCGATGTCTGTCGAATCAAGACATACACAACGGCAATCATCAAGAATATTCCACCATACATCATGAAGTAGTTTCCAAATTGAGCATCCACAGCCCCTTCGATTCGCAAGAAATCTCCAATCCCTGCACCGAGACTCGCGATAAACTGATTCACCTGTTCTGTCGTGACGGACCAGTACACTTTCGCACCGATGAGAAAAGCGAGGAACATCGTTGCATTAAACGACGAAATGTTAATTTCGAGTTCATCGGCAAGTGATGGAATGGCCTCCGCCGGTAGCATCGCGACTAGACTTCCTGCAATCAACAGGAGAACAAATAAAAATCCAAGACCGAGCATTGATCCGCGTATCACGTCTGTCTGATTGATACGTAATGACCGGAGCGATTCAGTTGAAAAGGACAACTTCATTGCGCCGTCTCGTTTTCCGGCCACTCGTCTCAATTGTGACATCACTTGTGTCCCGGTCGCGGCGACCGTACGAAGTGACTCTTCCATCCGATTGACACTTGTCGACGGTTCGAGTGCCGTTTGGCCGCAAGCATGACAATATAATTCATGCGCTGCCCTAGCATTGCCACAACTCTTACAAAATTGACCAGTCGATACGTCAAAACGATACGACGTATCTGTCCCTTCTAGTTGGACACCGTCCCGTTCACAATATTGATTGTGGTCCTCATTTGCATGACCACATTGGTGACAATACCTCATGCAGTCACCTCCATCTTCCCTCCACAGCATGCACAATACGAGGCATCAAGCGGTTGTGGGGAACCACAAGAATTGCATGCTTGTTTCGGACGGACGTCCGGTTGCGGGACCGGTGTACCACATGAACCACAGAATTTTGCATCCTTATCGAGCGATGCGTCACACGATGTACAGCGATGTGGTTTAAGCGCTTCTTGCATATCTCGGATGCGCCGGCTCGCCTCATAGATGAGGACATCCTGTTCCATAATCTTCGCCACTTCTTCCGAACGTCCTTGCTGCATCAATTGACGATACTGCTGTTGTCCGAGTTCAAGAAGCAATTGCCCCCGAGCCTTTTTTGATTTTTCCATTCGAGCCTGTAAGTCCTTGATACTCTCCGCTGTATCTAATAGCGCAGACTGTTGTTGCCACATTGTCATGTTCATCTCTCCTATTCTAAATATGTCGCTTCTACGATATGATACGTTCCATCAGCATATGGTTCGGCGATGACATAGCGAAACCTTGATTTCACTAAACGTTGAGGCGCGTCTTCTTCGCCATCCGTCATAAATTGACTGTGAATACCAATGACCGCTTCCGTCTCAATCGCCATCTTTTTATTCCATGTCGTAAGTTTCGTTTTTTGGTTAATCACTTCTACCCCATCGAACGAGCCATACCATTCCTGGTTTTCTGATTGCATGATGTCATAAGTTTTTTGTTGTTTGGCCAAGTAAGCCTCATCCGTGACAACCGTCAATGCACTCAAGTCCTCGTAATACATGAAGTTCACCCATTCTTCGGCGTGACGCGTGATGATGTCCTCTGTGAACCCAATTGTGTCAGCATCCACTTGCGGGTCAAACTTGACCGGCTTACTACCCGGCTTAGCGAGAACCTGTTTGGATTCTACCGTCCCCCATGGCATGTCAATATAAGTACTCAACGTTACGCCTTGTTTCGGAACGGGTCCGTATGTCTTCCATTCTCCAATCGTTTTGCCTGAATCTTCCCCATTCACAATCAACGGAGCGTCTTCGTAGGTTTGATCTAGCTCGACACTCAATCCTTTGAATGCGACCATGAACGGTTCATCTGAATTGGACGACTCCAGACTATTGAACGTTTTGACAGCTTGATCTTGTCCATATTGACCATCGTATTTCACAGCGACTTCGACCATACCAGGAAACGCATCCCGAATGACGACTTGATCTCCTTCAGAAGCCAGTTTTTCTTTCCCATATGGGTCAGGCAAAGACACTGTGATGGCATCAAAGTTACTCGACACATACATCGTCTGAGGAATCAACTCAAGACCATATCGCTTGAATACACCGTACGATTTGCCGATCTCCCTTAAACGAAGCGGAAGTCCCTCATTCGATGCTCCGATGGAACGACTAGCACGGTCTAAATAGTCCACTGTCGATTCCATCAATTCCGCTTGGCTCAGTCCTGTCAATAAGGTCGTTGCCTGGGCCTCTGTCACGTCTGCTTCTTTCAGTCGCAATAGTGGGGCGAGTGCCTTGGCATCCTCACTCGTGATAGCTTTGCGAATCTGTTCGATTTGTTTTTCAGGGGTATACATGAATTGATAAAATCCAAAATATGTCGCACCTGCAATCAATAATAAAGATAATGCCGTAATCAATAAGCCTTTTCCGACTCGTTTTTTAGAAGATGGGATCTTCGTTTCAACGGGTGGTGTCGGTTTCATTTCTTCCATTGAAGCCATTGTTTCCACCTTCGTGCCGCAATTTGGGCAGAACTGTTGCGTGGTACTCAGTTCTTTTGAACAATTTGGACAGTTCATAATTCACCTCTCTATAGCATAATACGAGTTATCTTACCATATTTTATATAAGTATACCGTTATTTATTTACAATAAAAGTAAATGAAAAAGAGTAGAATTATCTACTCTTTCCTCTTCCATGTTCGATTAAATATGTAACGTCCCAACAACTTCACGTACGCCAACATTTCACGGATCATATATCGCCCTTTCGCAAGCGGTGGGGTCGGTGCATACAAAGCATCACTCTCGAGCTGAAAGTACAGTCTCGCAATCAGACGAGCGCGCGGCACATGAAAATCATTCGTCACGATCGTCAAACCGGACGCCCCGCCCCAAATTGAGCGGCTATGCTCAAAGTTCTCGATTGTCGACGTCGATGTCGCTTCCGCATGAATCCGTGTTGCATCGATTCCTTGCGCCATCAGTTCTCGTTCAATGACACGCGCCTCCGCCATCCCTTCATCTGGTCCCTGTCCACCTGTTGCGATCAGTTCGACATGAGGATGTGCCTTCGCATAGGCGGCCGCTACGTCAATTCGATGTTGGAGCGCGCGGGACGGTCGAGTCCCATTCACTTTCGCCCCAAGGATGATGACGAACCGGTATGTACCAGTCGCGTTCTTTCTCATATTGTCACCTCATATTCGTCCATTCTCTTTTAACCATACTTAATCAAGAGAAAGATTGCACGAATCCATTCTTTTTACAAATTATAGTCAGTGTTTTGGGATATATATGAAATAAAATTACCAAATAACCATAAAATGTTTTAATATAAAGGAGATAAGACTTTTTGAGGGAGGACTGGTGACCCATGACAGATTCAGATAAATGGTTATCCACCCGCTTCTTGTATACACGTGATGCACAATTGTTTGCAGAAATCGAAGTCGTCGAGCTCGACCCATCTCACTATAAGTTTGTGATTCATCCGACACCGCTTGGCGCCGGGGAATCTCCTTATATGCGACAAGGTCCCCTCGACTCAGACCATCTTCCCTCTGCATTTTCTGATGTGAGCCGTGTGTATACGAGACAGCTGGATTGCTTACGTGCAGCGACACGTCTCGTCTCTTCGATTGGACCAGCTCGCTTCACAACACATTGACTAAAAGAACGGAGTCGCATCATGCGACTCCGTTCTTCTTTGTTATCGTTTCGATAATTTGACGATAAATGGAATCGGTTGATCGATTCCTTCATATTTCGCTCGCAAGACAACGATATGCTCTTGGTCATCTCGTTGAATGGTAACATTGGATCCTTGAACCGTCACGAGATTCGGGTGTGAACTCTCCCAATTCGTGATGCTCTTCGCCCCGATTCCAAGTAAACCTCCATACTGCGTTGGCAGAGTGGCTGTTTGCGCATTACCCGTCAATGCGCTCACAACTGGATTCAAAAGGGTGCCAAGCGAATCGAGCAACCCACCGAGTAACCCCGTATCGACATCTTGTGTGGACATATTGATGATTTGATTTGTACTAGCATTGCTGACGGTCAAGGTAAATGGCGTGACCACATCATTTTCCCGAACGTCCCCCGTACTCGTCATCAGCGCCGGGTTACTTGAGGTCCATGTGAGCGGAGTACCATTCAAGCTCGTTGGTAACGACAAATCAAATACCGGATATAGCGTCCCGAATGACGACTTAACTTTCGTCACATCGTCTGCTAATACCAACTGAACATTCGCTGCAACCGACCCACTAAACGTCTTCGTCCGAGTCAATCCGTTCTTTGTGACCGAAGCCGTCAGGATGAAAGATTTCGCATCGGTCGGATCTTGTTGAATCACCCCGGTGTTCGAGATGACACCCGGTTGATTCGAAGACCAACTGACGTTGACTCCGTTTGATGCGGACGGAAGTGAGATGTTGGTCGACAGGTTAATGAGATTACCAAGGTTGATGGCATTTAAAGCCGCGTCGAGCTCGGCTGTCAACACCGCATCATCTTTTGGTACGAGCAAGTTCGAGAAGGTACGTGATTTCGTCACACCGTCCTTCGTCGCATTGACCGTAATCGACACCGTTTGATCCGTCGTGCCACGTGTGACAACCCCACTGTTCGAGACGACCGCTGGATTCGATGAGGACAGCGTCGTTGTACCACCAGTGAATGGCGGTAGGACAATGTTCGATGTGAGTGGACTTGTAATCGACAGTGCTGCCAAGTAGTCATCTACTTCCCCTTCAGCCCCGCCTTCTTTCTTCGGTACAAGTAAACCGAGGAAAATTTTCGTTTTCGTGACCCCATCTTTTGTCACTGTGACGACGAGCGAAACGGATTGGTCCGTCGTACCTCGTGTGACAATCCCACTGTTTGTAATAACCGCTTGATTCGAAGACGTCAAGGTCACCGTCGCCCCAGCAAGAGGTGGGAGTGTGATATTTGAAGTCACTGGGCTTGAGATGACCAGTCGATTCAAGTAATCATCAATGATACTTTCCGCCGATGAATCTTTTTTTGGTACGAGGATATTCGGGAAGGACTTCGTACGCGTCACCGCTCCCTTCGTTGCCCGTACGGTCAAATTGACATACACGTCTTGATTTCCTCTCGTAACGACACCAGAAGTGGAGACGACTGATGGATTGCTCGATTCAATCGAGAAGACGACACCCGGATAGGACGGCAATTCGATGTTCTTCGTGAGCGGGTTATCGATTTGAATGCTGTTGAGCCAGAGGTCGAACTCTTCTTCGTCCGTCTGGGAGCGCTTCGGAATCAAAATGTTATTGTAGGTGATTGATTCCGTGATGTCCCCACGTTTCGCTTGAATCGTGAACGTCACAAGTTCATCATTCGTTCCGCGCGTCACTTTACCAGCACTCGACAAAGCCGACTTGTTTGAATCAATCGAGAATGTCACACCGTCAATTTGCGGGAAGACGATGTCATTCAACAACGGATTCGCCACTTGGATATTAAATAATAGACCTTTTAATAGATTGCGAATATCCGATTCCGAATCACCCGGAACCTGTCCGCCTTTTAATGAAACGACCACCGGTGATGTCCGCTTGACGCCCGACTGGACATACATATTATAGGACGCAGGTTTGAGCGGTAGAGATGCCACTTTGTAAGATCCATCTTGTTCAGGATAAATCAATTTTTTATACTGTACTTTGGTTTCTCTGTTTTCAGCAATCAAGTAGTGACGTACGCCTCGAGCTGGATAATGAATTTTACCTACGGCCTGAATCTGTTCATTGTTCGTCAAAATGGAAAAAACGGGTTGGGTCAATTGAACATCTCGCACCACAAGCTTCGCTTTTCCACTGAAGTATAAGTTTAATCCACGAGCTTTATAGCTGACCATTCTAGTTCCTAGCTTACTTGTGTACGCCGGGCCCCACTCCAATGGATAAGTGGAACGCTGACCATTTGCAAAATAAGCAGTTAATTTGGTCGGCAAATTCGCCTTTTGACCTTTTCCGACCGCACGAATGATTGGCGTTGAAACCTTGATTGGATAGTTCTTCACTCTCACATACCAGGTCGCTTTCTTGTTCGTGCCCTGAACGCTTCCAACGATTCGTTGAGTTCGATTCAAGTACTCTTTTTGAAAACTGACTTTCGACCATTTCACTGAACGATAAGCGTACCGCCCGTTAGATAATTTGACTTTCACACTTTTTGGATAAGTAAATTTCTTAACCGCATACGTAACTCCTCCATAGTGTGTATACGATTTTGGTGAGTAGACATGGGTCACAGATGAACTTGCCTCAACCTTCGACCCTGGTACAATGGTAAATCCGACAAGTAAGAAAAAACACAAAAAAAGAGCAACGACTTTTTTCATTCATGCATCCTCCTTTACTAAAAACAAGGCGACAGGTATACATGATGTGCGTGCCTCTAAGGTGTTAATCTTTTTTACCCCGAAAACGAAATAAATATGTAAATTTTGTAATATAAATAATACAAAAGTAACATAAAAAATACTTATTTTGACTATTATGGTGTCAGAATACTTTTGGTGACATTTATCACATAAATAATGAATAAGTTCGCTATATTCAAAAAGAGAACTTCTGATTCGAAGTTCTCTTTCCATAAGTCGCTATTCCATTTCATCAGATAATCGCTGAAGTTCCATACGTAACTTCTCGATTTCCAACGACTGTTCCTCATTCATCATAAGCAGTTGGTCGAGCTGTCGTTTGGTCGTCACTAACTCATCGCGTGTCTCTTCAAGTCGTTGTTCCCGATCTGTCAATTTCCATGTACAGATTCGGTTCGAACGACGAGCATGAAGTTGATCATAACGAATATGAGGATAACGCTCGACCAAATCGATTTCTCGAGCACCTTCTTCTATCACCTGTTCAAGCACCTCGAGTAGGCGTTGTTGCGATTGTTCGTCTCGAAAATGTTGATCGACGAGTGTAGCCGAGAAGCTCGCAAGGTCCCGTCGCTTCGTCTCATCCATCAACTCGAGAATCGCCTCACCGATTTGTCCTGGTGAATACCCTTCATACTTATTCCCGATGCCTCCGAAGTTCGTACTCGCGATATCTTGCCACGTCGAAGGAGTGACCAAGCCTTGATAGCTTTTGCTCCCGACAGCGATGGTCGGTTTACCGAGTGCCATCCCTTCCAGCGCAGACCGTCCGGGACCGATGATGAAATCGGCACGCCGCATCGCTTCAGGGAGTTGGCTTTGTTCTAGCCAACCAAGCCATTCGATGTTCTGACCTGTCCCTGCCAGTGCAGCTTCATAACGCTCGGCGTATTTATCTCGCTGTGTTCCGTCACCGATAATCAACCAGTCAATCGGTAAAGACCGCACCCTCTCGTCTTCTAGTGCATCTAAGAAGACATCTAGTATAAACAGTTTGTCCGCATCCAGGCGAGACGTGAATAAGCCCACGATACGTTCTGATGACGATGTTTCCTCCGACGGAACAAAAGTCGAATCGACCCCATTCGGGATGACAGTAAGTTTTGATTCGATTTCCGGACAGTGCTCAGTCAGGTGTGTAGCAATCCGTTCCGATACCGCAATCACTCGCGAAACGCTCGGATGATACTGCTCAATCTCATCATAATACATCCCGTGGATGACGAGGACGAACGGGATTGCGTTCGCCTCCGCCACCGCGAGACCAAATTGACGCGCGTCGAACGGATGCGCATACACGACATCGAACGGCTGTGATCGGATTTGATCGATGACACATTGCACGTCCTCACTCGAATAGTCCGTCTCGACGACTTGCCCGCCGATTTTCCTTACTTCATCGGCAAAGGGACCAGGTTTACAGACAACGGTCACCTCATGCCCCTCTCGTAGAAACACTTTCAAAGAAGATAAGATATGGAGGTGTAATCCTCCCATTGCGGAGTGAAAAAACACCGGTAGTAATATGTTCATAATGAGCACCTACCTTTTCTCCGTAATCGATTGATTAGGGTTACAAGCCTTCTTGATACATCGAACCAAGACCACGGATGCGATCGTTGTGAACGAACAGCACCGCATCTACCTCATTTTCTTTTGCATAATCCGCAATGCTGACATCATAGTCGTCGAAGTAACGGACATCAAGCGCTGACACCGTTCCGAATGACTCTCCAAGATAGCCAAGCATCGGGTTCGCATACGAATCTTTTAAGACGAGCAAGTGATAATCATTTTTCGGATTGTTTTGTGTGATTTTCGATTGGGCATAGTTATCACCCATGAACAAGTTGTAGTAGTTCGTGAATTTCGTCGAGTTCTTCAAGACATCCGTATCTAGGACCGAATGACCACAGTCGTCGCCATTTCGACAGACTGTCGTAGTAAATCCGTCTTTCGGTTCAAGGTAAGTAAATTGATCAGGTGACTCGACGTAAGGCATCGAAATTTCACGGGCATGAGATCCATAAAACGGACCGTCTACCGATTTGATTTCCATATCCTCCATCGATAAGGCAGGAGCATCAGGGAACTGCTCGCTTAAGCGTTCCATGATTTGTTCATAAGCCATGAATGCCCCTTCCGGACGCCAGTGGTGATCCGTCTTAAAGTAAATATCTTTTCCTGGCTGATCGCCAAGCGTTTCTTCTAAGTCGATGAGCGGAATCTCATTCTCTTCAAGACGTGCATGAAGCTGTCCTCGGTTTTCTGCATCTGCCGACTCGATGTAATCTGGGAAGATTCCTTGTCTTGTCGCATAGACCGGTTTACTTGGGGCCGATGCGAAGTAAGATGGAATGTCAGCTTCGCTCATCTCTTTTTGAAATTCTTTAAAGAAGACCCCAAGTGACGAATAGTCGCTCGCCACAGGATCTGGTGCATACAAGAACTCATCGATACTGATGACACCGTTGTTCATCTGTTGTTGCAGAACGTTACGTTGCACCCAAGCTTGTGTCTCAATCCACATGTAACGCTCAAACACCTGATCGTTTGCTGATGCCTCGAACTCTTCCATATACGTTCCATCCAGAATCGTCTCGACAGATGGATCCGGGCGCTGTGCTAGCATCCGTCCCTCACTATCTGAACGTGCTTGTTCGGTGCCAAAGGCGTAAACGGCGAGTCCATAAAAGATGGTGCCAAGGAAGCCGATCAATAGGATACTGTTGACCACCCAAGAGAGGCGCCGCCTTTTCGAACGGACTTGTTCGCTTTTGGTTTGTTGTTCCATTGTCAGCCCTCCTTAGAACCGGAAATAAATGAATGGGTTAAATGTACTCGATACGACATATGAAATCGAGATACCGAAAATGAGCATGATATACGCCGCTCGTGCAAGACCAGCGCTTGCAGCAAGCACAGGACGATCCGTACTCACTTCATGACGCAAGAAGCGGGCGACTAGCATTTTCGGAAGCGGTGTAGCAGCAATCATCGAGATGACAAGCACGACACCGTACTGAACAATGTAGTAATATGCCGTTTGATCGAATACTTCACCCCCGTGTAATCCGAACATCACTTGCAGATACTCTGTTGCGTACGTGAAGTTATCGGCACGGAAGAATACCCAACCGATGACGACGATGAAGAGCGTGAACGCGTGGGCGAGCCATGCCGGCCATGCGGCAAGCCATTTCCCAAGAAATGCCCGTTCGAGCATGATGAAAATCCCATAGTATAATCCCCATGCGATGAATGTCCAACTCGCACCGTGCCATACCCCGGTCAATAACCAAACGATGGTCAAGTTGCGATACGTCTTCCAAGGACCTTGACGATTCCCACCGAGTGGGATGTACACATAATCTCGGAACCAGCTCCCAAGTGAGATGTGCCAGCGGCGCCAAAACTCAGACACTGATTTTGAAATATACGGATAATTGAAGTTCTCAAGGAAATGGAACCCAAACATCCGACCGAGACCGATCGCCATATCCGAATAACCTGAGAAATCAAAGTAAATCTGTAGCGAGTAAGCGATGACACCGATCCAGGCGAGTGTCGTCGACAAATCCCCGGCCGATTGACTGAATACCTGATCCGCGACGTATCCACAACTGTTCGCTAAAATCATTTTCTTCCCTAGACCAATGACGAATCGTTGAATCCCAGAGACGAAGTCATCGACTGTCTCACGGCGGTCCACGATTTCATCTGCGACCGTTTGATAACGGACGATCGGTCCGGCAATCAATTGTGGGAAGAACGATACGTAAAGTGCCAAGTCAAACAAGTTCTTCTGTAGACGCCCATCGTTTCGATACACATCGATGACATAACTCATCGCTTGGAATGTAAAGAATGAAATCCCGAGCGGAAGAGGAATATCCGGGTCGTTCAGCGAGAAGCCAAATACCGAGTTGACGTTCTCAACGAAGAAACTCGCGTACTTGAAGACCCCAAGCATCCCGAGGTTCCCGAGAAGCATGAGCACCATCGTCCATTTGATTTTCTTTGCATCATCACGATACTTGTCGACCATAAAGCCGAACACATAGTTCATGACGATCGATGCGAGCATGATTAAGACGAACCGTGGTTCACCCCATGCATAGAAAAATAAACTTGAGACGAGTAAAATCGTATTTTTTAACCAGCGTGGTGACACGAAATACAGCAGCAGCACGACCGGTAAGAAATAAAATAAGAATACCGTGGAACTAAATAACATACCGTATGGTCCCTTTCTCCCTTAAGACTTGCTCCGCTTAGCGGAACGTCACATAGAGATCATCAAATCGTACAGTGGTCGGTTCAAGCGTTTCTACGATGTATTTGTAGGACATCTTGAAATACTTGGCATCTTCCATTTGTTTGACGACTTCTACAACGGGGTTCACCCCTGGGTTCAATGTGAGCATGAAACGCTTATTCGATAAACGTTCTTCGTCTGAATACTGCATGACGTACAATTCTAGTCGGATGGCGCGGTCGCCTTCGACATAAACGGATGTGTTGACTTCCATCTCTTCCCCTTCATCCATCTTGGCATCAGCCAAAAAGATTTTCGATGGGGGAATTTCAAATTTCAAGTCAAATAGTTGAACATAAATCGAGTCCTTTAGCGATTGAGGTAAAAAAGTGACCTCTGTCTTGTATTCCTCTTCGCGCATCGACATATGATTTTTATGTGGTCCACGCGGATAGTAATGGTAAATCGCCGGACGAATTCGCTTCGTTGACATGCAAGCACCTCCGAATCATTAGGATAATGATATAGAAAAGAGTTGCTGTGCCGGGCACAAAACAACTCTATTCGTTTTCATTTAGTTGGCAAGGATGGCATCGACGATTCGACGTGACGCCTCACCATCACCGTACGGGTTCGATGCTTGTGACATCGCTTTGTATGCCGTTTCGTCAGACAAGAGCTCATCCGCGAGTGAGAAGATGTTCTCTTCTTCAATCCCTGCGAGTTTGAGTGTTCCTGCAGCTACACCTTCTGGACGTTCTGTCGTGTCACGAAGGACGAGGACAGGTACACCGAGAGATGGTGCTTCTTCTTGTACGCCACCTGAATCCGTTAAGATCAAGTGCGACGTCGCCGCATAGTTATGGAAGTCGAAGACGTCGAGCGGTTCGATCAAGTGGACGCGTTCGACATCGTGAAGAATCTCGTTAGCGAGTTCACGAACGACCGGGTTCATGTGGACCGGATACACGACTTCAATGTCATCATACTTCTCGATCAAGCGACGGACCGCACGGAACATGTTACGCATCGGCTCACCCAAGTTCTCACGACGGTGTGCCGTCAACATGACGAGACGACGACCTTGTGAACGGATGCTGTCGAGCAATTCGCTCGCATAGTCGTCACGGACTGTCGTTTTGAGTGCGTCGATTGCCGTGTTCCCTGTGACGAAGATCATCTCTTCGTTCTTGCCTTCACGAAGGAGGTTGTCACGCGACGTTTCCGTCGGTGCGAAATGAAGGTCAGCCATGACACCCGTCAATTGGCGGTTCATCTCTTCCGGGAATGGTGAATATTTATTGTGTGTGCGCAGGCCAGCCTCAACGTGACCGACTGCGACTTGGTTGTAGAAGGCTGCGAGTGATGCCGCGAATGTCGTCGTTGTGTCCCCGTGGACCAACACGATGTCTGGTTTCGTTTCAGCGATAACCTCGCCCATCCCTTTCAATACGCGTGATGTGACATCGTAAAGCGTCTGCTTGTCCTTCATGATGTCGAGGTCATAGTCCGGTTTGATTTCGAACAACTCGAGCACTTGGTCAAGCATTTGACGGTGCTGCGCTGTCACGACGACAATCGGTTCTACCCCTTCACGTTTTTTCAACTCAAGTACGAGTGGTGCCATTTTGATGGCTTCTGGTCGCGTCCCAAAGACGGTCATGACTTTTTTCATAGGTCGTTTCGCACGGTCTGACTTCGCCGTGCTTCCTCCTCCCAATTGCTCACGCTTCGTTCGATACAGCGACCGACGAATGGCGTGTTTGTAGTTGTTCTTCTGTCAAAGGCGGTAAGATGTATGTCTCTCCGAGCTCTGTCGCATCGACGACCGTCGTACGACGTTTGAGCTTGTCGGCTTTAAACGAGTCTTGTTGCTCTTTAGACAAGTTGCGGAACCATTTCAAAAACTTGTTGTACTCCCGAACGACTTCATCGACTGGTCCATATTCGCGCACTTCTCCGAACTCGAGCCAAAGGCCGAGCGTACAGAATTGGCGAACTTGTGAGACCGAGTGACTGATGAAGAAAATCGTCTTCCCACGATCTTTGAACTCGTTCATCTTGGCGAGACACTTGTCGGTGAACGTTTGGTCCCCGACCGAGAGCGCCTCATCGATGACGAGAATGTCCGGGTCGACGTTGATTGAAATGGCGAATCCGAGACGGGACTTCATCCCGCTCGAGTACGTCTTGACCGGCTGATTGATAAAGTCACCGATATCGGCAAATTCAATGATAGCCGGTGTCAAATCGATAATCTCTTGTTTCGTCATCCCGAGCATCAACCCTTTGAGCTCGATGTTCTCGAGCCCAGTCAAGTTGCCGTTCAAACCAGAAGAGATCGCAATCAACGCCGTCTTTCCGTGAAGTTCGATTTTCCCGTGAGTCGGCGGCATGACGTCAGCCAACAAGTTCGACATCGTCGACTTCCCTGACCCGTTAATGCCGATAATCCCGACCACTTCCCCGGGTGGAACTTCAAACGTGACATTACGAAGCGCGTAAAACTGTTTGCCCCCTGCTTTACTGAAGAAGATCTCTTTCAGCTTATCAGATTGCTTGTTATAAAGCGTATATCGTTTCGATACGTTTTCAAATTTAACCTGGTACATAAGGTCCTCCTCAAATGTAATCGATGAAGTGTCGACGGAAACGCAAATGAATCATCGACCCGACGAAGAAGAGAACGAAGACGATGGCCCAGTAATAGAGACCGTAAGCCCAGTTAGTCGCCAACCAGTCGGTTCCGAGGAACATCGACCGATATCCTTCGACTAAATAATAGAGCGGATTGATTTGTAGGATATTCGCGAGCTTCGCCGGCGGCACCCAAAAAATCGGTGTCAAATACATCAACATCCGCATCATCGACTGAAGAAGGTTTTGAAGATCGCGCACGATTGTCGTGAGCGCGGACGTAATCAAGGCGAGCGAGTACAGTAGTGCAAGCGCACTGAACGCCAAGTAGATAAACCAGAGCGAATGTAGCCCCATCGGGAATCCGAATGCCCACATCAAGATAAACGAGACACCGACTAACGCCACGTGGCGATAGAAGAGTGCGAGCAAGACGTATGCCGGAATCGTCGAGATTGGGAAGCTCATTTTGGAGACCATGCCGATTTTCGAATAGACGGACCGGGCCGTCGAGGTGATCGCCGAGGCAATAAAGAACCAGACGACAATCCCTGCGACCAACCATGGCAGAAACGGCACGCCATCAATCGGCCTGCCGCTTCGAATACCAAATCCAAATACGAACCAGTAAACTCCAATCTGCAATAACGGTGTCACGAACTCCCATAAAAATCCGAGGTACTGCATCGAGTTGTTGCTTCGCGTCTCATACGTGGCGAGACGGAAAATCAAGTACAAGCTCGACTTTAGCTCTGAAAGAATAGCTTTCGCGGATTTAAACATGTTCATTCACCTGAATCAAAGAACGAGATTCGTTTCCTTTGTATATTTGTAGAGGTTGCCGTAGTTGACGACCGCTACGTCTTCACCTTCTGGTTTCACGATGTTACGTGTGTCGAAGATCATCGGACGACGCATTGATGACTTGAGCTCTGCAAAGTCGAGGACTTTGAACTCATTGTGGTCAACCAATACGAGGACGAGGTCTGCGTCTTTGAGTGCTTCTTCTTTTGAAACGAGCTCGAAACGGCTTGATGTTGATTTTTCAACGTGTGAATCGTGAACAGAGATGTTCACACCACGGTCAAGCAAGATTTCAGCGATTTCAACCGCTGGGCTTTCGCGCATGTCGTCGACGTTTCCTTTGTATGTCACACCAAAGACAGCGACTTTCGCGTCTTCGATTCCAGCAGTCAACTTCTGAACGTTGTCTGCAACGTAGTGTGGCATCGAGACGTTCGTCTCACGTGACAAGTTGATGATTTTCGCGAGGTCAGGTGATTTCGCGACGATGAAGTACGGGTCGACCGCGAGACAGTGTCCACCGACACCTGGTCCTGGGCTATGCAAGTTGACACGTGGGTGCTTGTTCGCCATCTCGATGACGTCAAGAACGTTGATGTCTAAGTCGTTACATACTTTTGCGAGTTCGTTCGCGAGTGCGATGTTAACATCACGGAACGTGTTTTCCATGAGTTTCGACATTTCTGCCGTCTTCGCATCCGTTTTCACGATTTCACCTTCAACGAATGTACCGTAGACGCGTGCGCCTGCTTCTGCACATTCTGTCGTGATCCCACCGACGATGCGGTTGTTGTGCACGAGCTCATGAAGGAT
Source organism: Exiguobacterium sp. s132 (assembly GCF_018617235.1). GTDB lineage: Bacteria > Bacillota > Bacilli > Exiguobacteriales > Exiguobacteriaceae > Exiguobacterium > Exiguobacterium profundum. Next base: position 1,597,405 of record NZ_JACSJU010000001.1, read on the forward strand.
TTGTCCAGGCAATACGCGCTCTGGGCAGTGTACGAGATAGATGTCTTCACCGACAGTGAATCCAGCTTCTTCGACGAGTGGTTTGACGAAGTCGTCCATCGTACGTGGTGCGATTGTCGACTCAACGATGATGACGTTGCCTTTCTCAACGAATGGCAACACTTTGCGTGTCGCATCCAAGACGTACGTCAAGTCACATGATTTGTGCTCGTCGTCGTTGTTCGGTGTTGGGACCGCGATGATGAAGGCATCTGCTTTCTCTGGAGAGAGTGATGCACGGAACTTCCCTTTTGCCACGACGTCTGCGACCATTTCGCCGAGACCTGGCTCTTCAATGTGGATTTCTCCACGGTTCAATTTATCAACAACATGTTGTGAGATATCGACTCCGACGACGTCGACGCCATAGTTCGCAAAGACAGCCGATGTCGGTAATCCGATATATCCAAGACCTACTGTACATACTTTCATTGTGTGGTAACCTCCAAATGTTTTGACGCGCTTTTTAAATAGCGCATTGTCCATCATTTTATTTCACATTCGATAATAAAACAATACTCATTATACTCTTGAACAATTCTTTGGTGCAATTACATTTTCATGACAATGTCGTCGCAAATTGTTCGTGTGTTTTGCCTGAAATGATTTGTTCCATCTCTCGATAGAGACGATCGAGCGCGAAATGTTTACGGGCATACGCCTGATAGGCTTTTGCGTCCGTCTTCAGCTTCTCGGTATCTTCTTTATAAGAGAGGATCGTATCGACAAATTTCGACGTATCCGTGACGAGTAGTTCGTCTGGGTAAATTGTTTCCGCACCCGTCCAGTGGCGGATGAGCGGGTATGATCCTGCTGCCATCGCTTCGGCCGGTGCGAGATGGAAACTTTCCAAGTCACTCGTCGAGAAGACGAATCCGATCGATTGGAGCCACGTATCGACGTCATTGCCGTGGCCATCGAAGTGGACGTGGTCGCGAAGTTCTGACTCCTCGATTCGATTCAGTAGCGCCTCGTAGTATGCGCTCTCCTCTTCGCGCTTCCCGATCCAATAGACGTCTTTTGGATGGTGTCCTTTGAAGTGGAGCTGGTACCGTTTGTCCTTCTTCAGCAGCTCTTCGAGGACGTCGAGCGCGAGGTCCGGACGCTTCAGTTTCGGGTTCATGCCGATCATACCGAGACGGAACGTCAAATCGTTTGCCAGTTTCGGTTTTTCGAGCTTGTCCGCATCGACGGCGTTGTAGATGACCGTCATCTGGTGACGCGGGATTCCGAACAGACGATGCATCTCTTCTAACATATACGGTGAGACGAGGATGATGCGGTCGATGTTGTCGAGCGCATATTCCCGTGGAAATGGTGTTTCTTTCTCCTGACGATGAATCCGGACGATGAGGCGTTGATGCGGCAACTTATGTTGCGAGTACCAGACGGCGTTGCCGAGGCCCCATTCACAGAAAATGACGTCTGCTTGTGCGAGACATGCCTTGCTGTGATTCACATCATGAATCTTGTGTCCGTCCCACTGGTCGACGAGGACCCGGTAGCTCGGGTCGGCCTCGAAACGTTCCATGAACATGCGGATGAACTTCAAGTCGTGACCGGCGAAGAGGATCGTCGTCTTCTGCATCTCCCAAATCGCGTCACGGAGACGTTCGAACGTGCTGGCGAACGTATAATTCTTCGCCATGTTGTAGAGCCGTTCCGCCGCATCCTTATAGATGGCTGGATGCGTGAAGGCGAGCTCGACCTTTTCGATGAATTCGTTTTCCGAATTGACGAAGAGCGGGTAGCTCGACCCGAGCAACATCTCGTGCATCTTGTTGCGGTTAAGGAGGACCGGCTTCCCGAGCGCCCCATATTCGAGGAGCTTCGTCGACAACTCGAGGCTGTCGTCAAGGTCCGGGTGACGCCACGAGATGCCGATGTCGCTCTCTTCGATGAGCGTCTCGACGTCCGCACGCGGGATACCTTTCAACCAGTGGACCCCTTCGTCCGTTTGGAGACGGTGCGTCACTTCTTTACGGAAGTTCGGATTGTTCGGGTCTTGGTTGAACTTGTCTCCCGCCACTTTCAATTCGACGTCCGGCATCCGGACTCGTACTTTCTCGAGTGCGTCGAGAATTTCAGCCGAGTACCAGAGTGGCGCGAACTTTCCTGTATAGACGAGACGTTTCGCCTGACGTTTGAACGTCGGCGTCGCCTCACGCATGTTCGGGATCATCGGGTTCAAGATGAGGAACGGCTTCGGCGTCTGTAAAAACGTCTCGAAGTACGCCTTCATCTCCGCTGTTTGACAGAGCATGCGAGCCGAACGGTCCGCAATCTTCTTCAAACGTGCCAACTCCTCCTGTGACGCGGCCGATGAATCATGCGTGAAATCTGTGAGATAAGTCCACGTCTTTTTCATCGTATGTTCATAATCGGAGAGCGCATAAGCGAGTTGGAACCCACGGATGAACGTCATGTCATACTGTTTCGTCTCGACAAGCTCGTGGATGAGTTGGGCCGCCTCTTCCGGCTGGAGCACCTTCTTCTCATAGTACGGCTCGTCTTTCTTCGTCGAGTCTTCCGTGAAGACGTCGATGAAGTTGACGCGGTCGAGCTGTTTGATCGACGCCGTCACTTCCGGTTTCACGATCGAGCGCTTCAAGAGCACGTCGACCTCGATGTTCGGGTCTTGGTTCAACATATGCACGACCGACGTGAGCCAGATGGCCGATCCGTCGATCAAGTTCAAATTGACGTCCCCGTATACGAGGATTCGGAGCGGTTGCTTCGTCATAATGTTACCTCCTGAAGGTCCGCTTCATCCATGGCGGCACCGGCTTTCACATACTGATACGGGTCGACACTGAAGATGCGTTTGCCAGAACGAGCAAGCTCGTTCAAGCTCTCATCCGCTTCAAAGATGTGGAGTGCCTCCTCCACCGTATAGAAACGGAGTGCCGACGGCTGCACGATCGAGCGGGACGGTGTCGCATCAAACACATAACGATACGACTCGTCATGGTCTTGTTTGACGAGCTGACCGTCATACGTATAGTAGTCCTCTTTCGTCAGAACGTCCGCTTCTGCATAGCGTGCCGCGAGCAGATAATCGCTCAAGTAGTTCGGACCGTAATAATCGTACGACTTCAAGTGGGCGACCCAATCGTACGCTTCGACCATCTCCGTGAACGAGGTATAGTGCGTCAAGTAGCTACGCATATACGTCGAGATCGACGGCGTGTTATACGTGTTGTATACATCGATGTGATCCTCGAACTTATCGAGGAACATCATGAGATGTTTATGCTCATAACGTTGCGCCTCGAACTGAGCGACGACGCGTTCTGCCTCTTCGCGCGACTTGATGAAGGCGACGACGGCAATCTTCTCGTGGTCGACACGGTACGGGATGCCGACGTCTTGGACGATTTTCGCGAGACGTTGCGTGTACGTGTGATACGTCAACACGTGACGCATACCACGCATCGCGATGTCCTCATAGAATGAGTCATCTGTCATCAAACGGCGGAACGTTTCATCCAAGTCAGATTCTCCGTCGTCAAGGAAGACGTAATCGCCAAGCATGGCATCAACCCCGACCGAGCGTGTACTGACGACCGGTGTGGCGCAGGCGAGCCCTTCGAAGACGCGACGTGAGAACATCGTCGGTGAATCGTTGACCGAGTTGACATTCAACATGACTTTATATCCTTTATACGCCTTGGCAATCTGGTTGTATTTCAAACTGCCGCGAATCGAGTGACGGAACTGTTCCGGGAATTGAAGTTGGTCGCTCTCCCCGCGTTGGTTGATCGCATAGTTCCGGTCGTAAATCGCAAGACCATACTTGTCTGCTGCCGCGAACAGTCTGTCCATGTCAGCTTTACGTGATTCGTGACGGTTCGCATAATACGAACCGGCGAAACACGCGTAAGGCTCACGAGTCCCTGGTAAGCGGATCGGATTATGTTCTTTCGGCTGCGCCGCGAACGGTAACGCATCGACACGGTCATGACCACAATCTTCTTTATAGTTCGGAACGCGGTTCATGTCGGTCGTATACACATAGTCGAATCGCTTCGCCGTTTCAATGAAACGGTCGTAGTGAATCGGGTCTTCTTTGTTCCAAAAGACGGTCGGGATATTGTGATAACGGCACCAAGCGAGAAGCGCATCGAGCTCTTCCCATGTGTTCGTGCCATATTTGACGATTTTCTTCTCCCATGCACCGGCGTTACCTTTCCACGCCGATTCGACGACAAGGACGTCCGGTTGCTCATCGAGGAGCACCGTCTTCCAGTTGTCCGGTGTGAACGTGATGAGCTGACATTCTGGTTTGTAAGATGCCATCGTGAACTCATCGAAGATGGCCGCGACCTTCAGTTCGTGTAGTTCACGTGGGATTGGTGCGAAGAAGCGAGCCTCGCGCACGTCCATCCATGTCGGGTTTTCTGTACCATCGCTGACGAGTTCTTCAGCGACACGGATGCGGTCGACCCGAGCCTCTCCGACACCGTCGACACGGAGGGCGAAACGAAGGAAGCGGATGCCACGGTCAAAGTAGAAGACTTTCTCGCTTCCGATTTGAACCTGTTGCATAATCTGACGCTCCGTCGCCGAGTAGGCAATGATGTAGAGGACAACATTCGCCCCTTCATCGGCTACACCATCGAGCGTGACACGGTAACGACTGTTCGCCTTCACTTCATACGGGAACTCTGTCGGGAGCAGTTTGAAGCTGTTGTTCATCTCTGCATACGAGATGTAGCGGCGCTGATCGTCCTCGCCTTTCAACTGGACGACGAGTTGGTCATCTCGACTCTTCAATTTGATGAGGTCGGGTGCCGGGATCGTCCACATGTCCGGTTTGAGGGACAAGACGTCTTCACGGCGGACACTCTTTTCGTGAATCATGCCGATATTCAAGTTCTCAAGCTGTCCTGACCCGTTCACGCGGATGAAATAGCGGATGGAACGGTGTGACGGTGCGATGCGGACGATACCGCTCAGTCCGAGTGGCACTTCAATCAAACGATCCTGCCCAGACACCGTATACGTCGCGATGAATAGCGAGGCGTCCGCTGTACCCGTGCGGTCCCCTTTCAAATAGAAACGATACAAGTCATCGTCCATATCACCCGTCTCAAAATCGATGCCACGTTCTGTATCGACGTGTGGCAGCGCGATCTCATCGACGCCATAGTGCGTGTATTGGTTCCCTTCGGCACGGACGACGAGCGTGTCTCCGTCGAAGTGAGCAATCTCACTCTGTGGTTTGAGAGAACGGAGTGACGACGACGTAAGCGGATAACGGAAATCAAAAGCATCAAGTGATACGTTCGCAGCCGTCCCTTCGACTGTCCAAAGCGACAGCTTGCCGAGCATGAGCTCGACGAGGCTGAACGCTCCTGCCCCGTTGACTTCAAGATGAGCCCGGACGATTTGTTCACCCATGCCGAGCGTCACATCGACCTGATCGCCGTCCTGTACCGTCACGTAACGAGTACGTCCACCTTTACGCACGACTTCTAACGTCAACGTTGGCATCAGACCTTCGCGCGATTTGACACGCATCATAGCCGTGAACGTCTTTTGACCTGATTCGACGAGGTCGTTCACCGAGATGATATCTGAACTCGCGTTCGGTCGGTACGTGACGGTGACCGGCTCGTCCCCAGAGAAGACAAGGTCCGTCCCTTCAACGTGTACGTAAGGTGAGCGTGTATACCAGTTCGGTACGAGTTCACGTAGTTGATGCGATTTGTTCGGGCGTTTGTTCAACACTTTACGACCGAGTCGCTTCGACCGTTGTACCCCAAGGTAAGCGGCGCGACGTGCTTTTTTCTGCCAATCCATCCTCATATCCTCCAAATCATCGAGTCTTTCGAGCTCGATTCTTTATTTGCGAATGCGTCGTGCAACCGCCTGTGCCTTCAAAATCGCTTTTCCGGCTTTCGATTGCACAAGACGACGATACTTCTGATTCAACACATCATATTTACGTTTCAAGTCACTGAGCGCTTGCTCTTTCTTCTCGAACGTCTTCACGGTCCATTCAAACGTGTACAGAAGATCTCCATACTTTTGAACGAGTCGTCGATGCTTTTGACGTAATAGACGTTCATCATGTTTCAAATGACGAATCTCTTCTTCCTGCAGTTTGATTCGTTGTTTCAACAATCCGATTTCTTTTTCAAATTCGTTGCTCATGCTCTCACCTCACAAGTATGCGTCAAAGTAGAGACGCTTCAATTCTTCTGTTTGTCCTGATTCATATAAGTCGACGAATTGTTTTACAATCGGCGTCTCTAATTCCATCGGACGATACTGTTCGATGATTTCATAAAGCATACCGGCATTGTCGACAAACTCTTCCGGTTTGCTTCGGCGTAAGAAGACCAAATACCACATCGAGAAGAAGCGTTCGAATCGTGTGGAACGGTATTGATCGAGTACACCTTCCCGGGCGAATGCTTTTGCCCGTGCCGTTTCCCGAATGACACACTTCGTAAAGTACTTCTTCGTGATCGTGTTGACTGTCGAACCGGCGACAGCCGCGTAATAATCATGAATCGTCAAGTCGAGAAGAGCGACGCGTCCTGCGCTGAGGAACATCTCTTGGAAGAAGAGCGAGTCTTGCCCGACCGCACCGATGACCTGTTTCAAATCGTGCTTCTGGATGAAGTCTTTTTTGATGACCATCGTCTGGATACTCTGTACCTTGAAGTTGTGCTCGAGCAAGTACGCTCTCGGGTCTTCGATGACGCGAACACCATCTTTTTCAAGGCCGTCTAGCTCAATCATGGCCTCACGGTTCGCAAGCTTCAACATACTTCCGACTGCGAGGTCAAGCGCGTCATTCTCTTTCATGATACGGAATAGTTCCGCATAGCCGTCGTTGACCGCTTCATTGTCCGGGTCAAGGAAAGCGATGTACGGTGTCGTTGCCAATTCGACGCCTTTGTTTCGCGGGCGCGACGCACTGCCGCTGCCTCCGTCGTTGAATGAGTACGTGTAGACGTTCGGATACTTCCGCACGAGGCGTTCGATATAGCCGATTGTCTCTTGGTCCGTCGAACCGTCGTCGACGAGCCAAATCTCCATGTCTTCAAACATCGAGCTACGGCGAAGACTAGAGAAACATTTGTTGTAGAGATAACGACCGTTGTTATAAATCGGGACGATCATTGAAAGCGCATAGTCGCCCGGTTCGTTCGGGACGAGTACGTCATCTGCCGCGAGCAGCTCGAAATGATCGATGGCATAGCCTTGTCCCTCGATATGCTGGTCGTCCCGAAGCGTCTCAAGCGACAGGTGGCTTGCCGCAAACATCGTTAATGCGACGTCATCGTATCCCTCTACGAATTCATGTACAACGTCCTGCCCTTTCGTCACGAAAGCGACGTCCGTGTATTTGAAGGCGTTGACCATATCCTCTACATAATAGTCGAGGTAGTGATAACGGTCGTCAAATACCGTCACGAAGTCGGCTGTGCGTAAATCGACTTCTTGTAAATCCGCTTCTGCGACAAAACGTTTATGCGGATACGATTGGCGCTCGAACTGCTCACGTGTCGCCGTCACGTCGCCGCGACCGATGACGAGGACGTCACGACGGACTTCGTGGTGAATGCCGAGAACGAATAACATTTCGTTGAAACGATCATAAATTGTATGGTTCGAGAAGATGGTGCGGACACCAGATAGTTGATGCTCGAGACGCTCTTCGTCTGTATCGAACATTTCTAAAATCCCTTGTGCATCCAATGCGCTCGTCGCGATGAATACGTTCGGGAAGTCGTTGTTGACGGCCACGTTGTAGTTCGTCAAGACGAGTTGTCCCCGTGCCTGTGCCTCATAGATGGCTTGCGCACTCATCGTCGGACTGTTTTTCACTTCATTGACGTGAAGAATCCAGTTCGAGGTTTCTTTCAACGCCTCGATCTCCTCTTGGTCCCCATGGACGAGGACATCTTGAAGTGATTTCGGTGCGAACGACACCTTCGATTCATCCGCTTCGCGAATCACATAAAGAGACTTATTCGCATCACGAACACCTTGTGCGAGCGTCTCCAAGTCTTTTGCGAAACGTTGTACCGGGAAACGGTTCGTGACGACGACCGAATCCGACTGAACACGCGTCATCCCGATTGGATTGAAGCGAAGTGGGTCGATTCCCGGACGGATGACAAAAACGCGCTCATGTCCGGCTTCTTCGATATAATCCGTCACACGCTCCTCGTTTGCCGTAAAGATATAGTCACACTGAGCGGCGAGTGAGGAGAAACGATCGTAGTGATTCGTATCGAGAGTAGTTTCAAACACGACACGAACATCAATTTGTTTGGCTTTGCGAATCAAATTCTCCAACCAGTGACGGGAGTGCGAACGCGGTGAGCCCATGTGGTGGAATGCGGTCGTCTCATCTTCCACTAGCGCGGCCGAGATGAGAAGGAAATCAATCTTTTCGATTTCAGCCAGCTCTAAGAAGCCTGTCACATTCTCAAATAAATGGACATGACAAAGCCGCTCTAACTCTTTCGCTCGTTTGACCGGACCGACGAATGCCACTTGTACGTCCGCCTTCTCATAAAAATTGCTCCCATTCGATGCGATACGAGTCACATCTTGTTTCGGGAGTCGCGCTCGAGCTGATTCGAGTTCCGTTTTTAAGGTAGCTTGCTGTTCTTCAAACAATTTATCGTCAAGACGCGGGCGTTGTGCCTGTCTCGACAATGAAGGAAGGTCCTCAAGGGTGATCAAGTCATCTCCGTTCAATGCTTCTCTCCGGTCGACCCGTTCTTTTTCTTCTTTCAACCACGCAATGTGCGCTTGCACATCGCGCAGCGTCGCTTTTACATCCATACGTCCGCTCCACCTTTTTTAAGTAATCAGTATTTCTTCATCTTATCGTATCTTAACAGAGTTATATGTCGGTCGCAATTTGATGACAAATGTACACGCCTGAGTTTCCTATAAAAAAGACGGACCCATTCCTGGATCCGTCCGAAAGCAACCAATGATTGTCTTATTCAGCTGCGTTGACGTCAACGATACGTCCTTCAACAGCAGGTGTGACTTCTTCGCCGAGGCTGATCAAGTGATCGCGGAAGTTTTCCCAGTCGATGAGACCGAGGTCATTGACGCGACCGTCTTTGAATGCCGTTTCAAACTCAACATAGTTGTCTCCACCTTGCGCTGTGAAGAAGTTCGTTGCGACTTTGTAGCTCGTCGCGTCTTCGACATCGACAAACTCTGTGCCGTTGTTGTACTGCAAGCTAACGATGCGCTCACCAGCCGGTTTTGAGCTGTCGAACAATACTTTGAATCCAGATACGTGGAGGAATCCACCGTTCTCGATTGGGTAAATGCCAACGCTACGCTCGAAAGCAGCTTTTAATTCGCTACCTTTCAAGTCCATGATGGCAAGCGTGTTTCCGAATGGAAGTGTCGTCAACACTTCACCTGTCGTGACAGGACCTGCATCGATTGATGCACGGATTCCACCACCGTTTTGAACAGCACCGATGACAGCAGAATCATACTCTTTCGCTTTCGTGAGCATACCGTCTGTAATCAAGTTACCGAGGGCTGTTTCATTTTTACGGACACTCGGTGCTGTTTCGTCACCTTTGTCACGTGGGTTATCGAGTGGAGCTGTGAGTGAGACACCGATTGGGTCTTGGCTGATTGTATCCACGACATCTTTGAATGGTGCGAGCAATTCTACCGCATATGGATCTGGTTGAAGTGCCTTCACATCAATCAAACTGCCCGCATGTTTGATGACTTTTCCATCCTTGTCGAACTCGACATCAACCGTTCCGAGGAAATTGCTGTATTGGTCCGCTTGAACGATGACCGTTGGCTCTGTTTTTCCTTCTGTGATGAGGACCGGAGCGCTCAAACGAGTATGCGTGTGGCCACCGACGATGATGTCGATTCCATCTACGTTTTCAGCAAGCAACAAATCGTTATCGAACGCTGGGTTATCGTTATACCCAAGGTGCGAGACTGCTACGATTTGATCGACGCCCATCTCTTTGAACGCGTCGACTGCTTTTTGTGCTTCTGCGATGTAGTTTTGGAATTCAATTGGGCCTGGGCTAGCGATGGATGCCGTCTCTTCTGTTGTCAAACCGAAGAATCCGACCTTCTCGCCATCCACTACTTTGATGACTCCTTCATAAAGACGACCGTTGTACGCTTTTTGCGAAACTTCGTCACGGTAGAGGCTCTTCATGTATTGGTCATTTGCATAGTTGACGTTCGAGCTGACGAACGGGAAGTTCGCATAGCGGACGAAATCAGCAAGTTCTTTATGTCCTTGCTCCGTACCGAGATCGAATTCGTGGTTACCCGGCACCATCAAATCGTATTTCATGTAGTTCATGAGTTTGAGGTCAGCTTGACCTTTGAACTCGTTGAAGTAAAGCGATCCTGAGAAGACGTCCCCTGCGTCGATCAAGAGGCTGTCTGGCTTCTCTGCACGGATTTGCTTGATGGCTGTCGCACGTTTCGGTGCGAGATCGAGCGCGGCGTGCGTGTCGTTCGTGTGCATGATCGAGAGCTTGTATCCTTCTACTGTATAAGGAACTTCAAGTGTGATCGTTTTACCACGGTTTGTATATGTAGCCGTCGCGACGAATTCGCCGACTTCACTCGTGTCGATTTTGCTCCAACGTACTGCTTTTTCATACGTCCCACTTGCGAATTTCACTTGTTGCTTCACGATGCCAAGTGCCGGTTTCCCTTGTTTGAACACGAGTGGCTCGCTCGGTGGTAAAATCGCAATCGGGTGATCGAGGACGCGGACGCGTTTCTCAATGTACTTCCCTTTGCCTTTGACGATTCCCTTAGCTGTTTGGAATGTACCTAATTTCTCCAAGTTGACGCTCGATTTATACCAATGGATCGGCGCGCCCTCATATGTAGCATCGAGCGCAGCATCCAAGTCCCCTGCGTACACATACGCTGATTTCGCTTTGACGACTGGTGCTTTTGACGCAGCTTCCGTGACAACAGCCGGTGCGAGCGATGCAGTCGATACGGCCGCTACAGCGAGTGCCGTGTACAACTTACGAGATGATTTCTTTGTCATGTCCAATTCCCCTTTCAGATTTGCGAAGAGGACACACAAGAGAAAGCGCTTACATCATTCGACTTTTTACTTACCACGATTACCCCAAAGTCGTCCGTTTTTCCCTTATATGTACAAATCGCTCTAGTTCTAACGTAACGGAAACGCGTCCAATAAACAATCACAAATTGAAGATTTTTAAGGTTTTTACAATTTCCACAAAAAACGATTCCCTCATTATGTAAAGGACGACATCACTTCGTGAGAGTGTCGTGACGTTTTGTCCTTTATACGTCACGACTTTCCTCACACGGCACATGAATGACATGCTTTCCCCCGTTTTCAATCCAATACGAGACGATGTACATCCCATCCCGCTCTTCGACCTTCGTATCGACGACACGCTTCCCGGTCCGGTCTAGTCGAATCAGAGTCAAAAAGCGAACTTCGCTACCATGTTCAATCGAAACGACTTGCTGGCGGGGAGTCCACTCCAAATCACGCATGGACACATGGCTCGGTTCAAGTGCCATATAAGCCTCTTCGTTTTTTAAAAGCTGAATGAATTGAATGGCTCGATTCGAGGCATCTTTAAATCGAACGTTGTGTTCTTCTGGTGTACCCGCTACCAGGTCCAAACCGGGTGCCAGATGGAAGCGCTGGACAAAGAGGTCCGCTTCCGGCGCAACAATCCGATCAAACACGACAAGCGTTCGCGCCTTATCGTACACGACATGCCGAGTATGAATGGCCCCTTTTCCAATCAGGCGGCTCACTCCGGTCGCCGTCATCTGTTTCCGCGCCTCTTTCACCTCTAGGATTCCGCTCTCTCCGATTCGCTCGATCGACAAGTCGAGCTCTTCTCCGAGTCGATGTACCGTATTGTGCGCCGCGACACGTAGTGCTTGCGCACGCTCAGGTCCGTCCACATAGCCATACCGACCAGTCTCGACGATGAAATCCCGCCCCAATCCATATAGTTCGAGACTCAAATCGTCGGCATGTTTATGTGCACCCCCATGGTATCCCGCTGTCATCAGAATATAGGTGGCGTCACGAAACGGACGCTTCGCATGGTGCCAATATTCACGCATGACCGCATATTGAGAGCCTAGATTCGCCAGCAGTTCTTCTGGGCATTGTCCTTGTGTCCCTCCGCTCATGGCAAAGGCTAGTTCGGGAAACGTTTCAATCCGAGGAATTAAACGGCTTCCGCGAAGCTGTCCTCCCGTATCCCCCACGATCGGCAAGGTTTGGTTCGGTTTAATGAAATGCAAGAGGCGCTTTGGCATCCGGTCGATGCGTCCAATCCCTTCCGGCAACGTGAATCCATTTAAATCGGCCCAGTCTCTAAATCGACTTAGCGTATGGTACACGTAAACGTGATAGCCGGGCGAGTGCTCCAAATGGGTCCCGTCCTCCGAAAGGCAAATGTCGAGTTGCTTATTCAACCGCGCACGCGCAATCCTTCTCCAATCCGCACTGCGATCAAACTCCGGAAAACAGGAAGCAATCGCAAACAGTGCCATATCTTGAAAGAGCCCATGGTTATGGAGCGGACGATAAAAGGTAGGGGTCGCCAGTAATGTCGCATGTTCATATAACAGATGTAACAAGCGGCACGTCACACGGGCATCATGATGGATCGGTGCCTGGCGATACGCTTCAAAGAAACGGAGTATATGGAATACTCGAATCGCCGTACCGTGCGCATGGTATGCTACACGCCCCCGCGGACCGCCATGCAGCGGATGATGGCTCTGCCAGCTATCGATGATTTGGTGTGCATAGTGCAAGTATTTTTCGTCTTGCGTCACCTCATAGGCATGAGTCAGTTGATTGACCGTCGTCAAATAGTGGAGTTGGAAAAGGAACGAGTTGTTGTTCACAGGTGGTAACATTTTGTTCCAATCGAACGTCCGAACATCACGGACGGCCAATGTATGCGGAAGCGATGGGATATACCATCTTCCGTTCAACGTCTCTTCCGCAAAATGAACCGCCTGTTCATCACGGATTTGTTCATAATGGTACGAAGCGAATGTGCGCTTTTGTTTCATATAGTCACGGACGAGCAGTCGCTCCATCTTGTCCGTCAATTTGATTTTCGAGAGGGGTTCGGTCATGAGGAGCATCACATCCGTCGCGCGGACGAGTGCTTCCCTTCCTTCTCTATGGACAATATAATATCGACCGTATGGACGGATGAGCCGTACCGTCTCGGTCGTCTCGAGCCGACTGTCTGGCACCATTCGTCTTCCCTTCCATTGATAGCACATCGTCCCTGCCGAGATGACGACGTCCCAACCATCGCTCGCTTTCCCCGAGAGCGAACCCCGAAGTTGAGCCACGATCTGTTTTGCATGTGAATGTTCCATTCGTTCCCTCACTTGTCAGTTGTTCTACTTGAAAATTCTACCTTAGCAAATGGTGGGATTCAACAACTACTCTCATCGTCCACGTAAAAAAGCCTGGCAGTCGCCAGGCTTCAATCATTTTGGAACGTCGAGAGTATGGGTCTCGCCGTTGGAAAGTGTATAGGTGAGTTCATACTGATTAGCTTGTTCCTTGACCGCCGTGTCGACAATCGAGGTGTTCGTCCGGTCGATCCGCATGAGCGTGATGTAACGCACGTCCGTACCGTATTCAATGGAGACGACTTGGTCGCGAAGCGTCCACTCCGCATCACGGACCGAGAGATGACTTGGTTGAACGGACATATATGACTCTTCGTCCGTCTCGAGCTGCATCAGTTGAATCGATCGACGCCGGCTGTCTCGGAACGTCACGTTCTGTGCCTCGGTCGTCCCTTTATATAGCTTCAGACCCTCTCCGAGGTGGAAGCGCTGGACGAACATGTCCGGCTTCGGTGAGGTGATGCGGTCGTAGACGACGAGCGTTTTCGCCTTGTCATAGACGAGGGTGCGGCGATGCGTGGCCCCTTTCCCGATCAACGCGCTCTCTCCGATGGCGAGGCTTGTCTCTCCACGGTCTTCGGTCTTCACGATACGGCTCCGACCGATCATGCCTTTGCTTAAATCCAAGTTTTCCCCGTATCGGTGGACGGTGTTATGGGCCTCGACTTTAAAGACTTCCTTCCGTTCCGGTCGTGCCGAATAACCGAAGCGACCCGTCTCGATGATGAAGTCGCGCGCCAGTCCATAGAAGTCGATGCTCAAGTCATCGGCATGCTTGTGGGCACTGCTATGATAACCTGCCGTCATCATCACTTGTGTCGCACCCGAGAACGCCTCAGGTGGACGTGACCAATATTCGCGCATGAAGCTGTATTGATCCCCGATTTGCTTCGTCAACAGGGTCGGTGCCACGCCCTCTGCTCCTCCGCTCACTGCGAAACTGAGCTCCGGATATTCGTTCGTCTTTGGAATGATGTTCATCCCTTGAAGGTGCCCGGTCGTGTCACCGAAGATCGGGAGCGTCCGATTCGGCTTCAACATGTAGGTGAGCTGATCCGGCATCTTCTCGATATAGCCCGAGCGTGAAGGCAGAACGAACTGGTTAGCCTCGGCCCATTCGATAAAGCGCGACAACGTATGATACACATACACGTGATATCGAGGTGAGTGTTCAAGGTGGACCCCTTCCGGCGAGATGCTGTGGGCGATTTGCGCCTGGAGCCGCGCGCTGGCGGTCGATTGCCACACCTTACTCCGGTCAAACTCAGGGAACGTCTGGGCGATGGCAGTGAGCGCCATGTCTTGGAAGATACCGTGGTTATGTTTCGGTTTGTAGAAGTCGGACGATGCCAAGATCTCCCCATGCTCATACAATGTTTTCAACATGAGCTCGGTGAAGGCAGGGTCCCGATAGAGTGACGTCTCTTTATATACATCCCAGAAATTCAACAAATGGAACACACGAATCGCCGTTCCTTGGTCATTGTATCCCCACTTGAGTCGTTTGTAGTTATAGGCCGGGTGTGCCTTCGTCCAACTTTTGATTAGTCGTTCGCCATATTTCAGATAGGCGAGGTCACCCGTGTCATTGTACGCTTGCGTCAACTGATTGAGGACCGTCAAGTAGTGGAGCTGGAACGGGAACGAGTTGCTGTCCACGGCCGGGACGTCCTTATGCCAGTTGAACGTGTCGATGTTTGGGACCGACAGATTGTTCGGTTTCGTCGGGATATACCAGTTGCCGGCGAGCGCCCGATCGGCGAACTGTTTCGCCTGTTCTGTCGACAGTCGGTCATATTCATACGGGATATGGGACTCGGTCTGCCCCATGTATGTATGGACGAGCGGACGGTTCGTTTTCGATTGGATGCGTGCTTTCGTCAAAGAACGGGCCGGAACGACCTCCGCCTGGCTTTTCTTGATATAGATCCGTTTGCCGCCGGACATGGCAAGGTAATACCAACCGGACGGGCGCACGATGCGGTATTCTTTCGTCGTGTTCGTCTTCTGTAGTGGGACCAGTTTCTTCCCCTTCATTTGGTGCAGCGTGGTCGAGGGAGCGACGCGCACGTTGAAGTCCGAGTTGGCCGAAGCCGTCGTCATCGGTGCGAACAGGAGCATCCCGCTCAACATCCCGATGGATAATCGTCTATACAAAGGTTTCATGATTTTCCTCACATTTCCGGTTTGATTTCACTCTGTAAATTATATCCATTAAACGAATGCTAAACAACTAAAACTTGGATATCATTTACCTCTTGATCAAATCATCACCTGACATCCTCCTATAATGGTTGTTATAGAGAATCGATGCTTCCGATGGATAAGGGATACGGGTTGTGCCATACAGCATTTCCGTGCTGTGTCTGATTTGGGCTGACGAAATTTCAACGTTCGTGAGGTGCGAAATCTGCATAACAACCATTATGCTGTATCCACCTAGGAAACTTGAGACGCGCGCGGGAAAGCAGCCCACCATGCCAGATGCTAACGAACAGATCAAAGAGTGGGAGCCGATGATCTTTTACGTCATCCGACAGCTCCATCTCCATCCGAACGAAGTCGACGATGCCGCCCAAACGGCACGAATCGCCCTATGGCGTGCCCTTCAAGACGGCAAGACGTTAGGAAAAACGTACTGTTTCATCCGTATCCGCGGGGCCATCCTGAACGAACGGGCCAAACAGGCGAAGACGCTCCAACACGAGGTCGCGAGCGAACGACTCCCCGAACAAGTCGACCAGCGCGAAGTGCCCCTCTCGCTTTGGCTAGACGACAAGCGATACACTTTACCAAATCGCCATTTCACCTTACTCTGCCATATGCTTCACGGGACCGAGGCATCGCTCGGGTACTCGCCGAGTCGACTACGCGCCTATAAGGCCGAACTGCAACGGATGCTCCGTGAGGACAACGAGTAAGAGGAGACAGGAAGATGACCTTACACATGAAAGACGCCGTCGCCCAGCACATCCACTATTTACGCATGACCGGAAAATCGGACAACACGGTCAGCCAGGCGACCTATAAGTTTGCCCGATTCGAAGCCATCATGGGAGAAGGCAGAACGCTCGACGAATTAAAAACGAGGCAAGACGTCATGCCGTATATCGACACGCTCCGTTCGGAAGGCTGTCAACCGGTGACCATCAACAACTACTTGAGCGCTCTTCGCGGCTTATACGATTGGGCCATCGCCGAGCATCTCGTCACCCATAACCCCTTTCATCAGTTACGGGTGAAAGTGACCGAGCGCCATTCAGCGGAGATCCCCTCCCCTAGACAATTGTCCGCTGTCATCGATGCCATCGACGTCCCGTTGTATCGTACGTTTTTAACCGTTCAGCTCCATACGGGTATGCGGATCAACGAGGTCCGGCTGTTAAAACTCGATGCGATCGATTTGCAGGAGCGGTTACTCTATGTCCGAGAATCAAAGACGGGAAAGCCCCGGAGAATCCCGTTGAATGACAAGATTCACTCCGTCCTCTCCACCTATCTCGATGAGGAGCGACGTCCCGTCGACTCACCCTATGTGTTCCCGTCTGCACGAGGTGCCTTGATTTGTAAGACGACCATCAATCGTCACCTGACGACGGCTGCCACAGAAGTGCTCGGCTATCCTGTCACGTCTCATACGCTCCGCCATGCGTTTACGACGCACCTTTATGACAAAGGGGTCATGGAGACGACGTTATCTGAATTACTTGGCCACTCCGAGCCGAAGACGACACGTCGGTACATCCGCGTCCGCGAGAATCATCTTCGCGATGCCGTGGAACGGTTGACGTTGGATTAAAGAACATACGAAGAAGACCGACCTGTGAATTAGGTCGGTCTTCTTCGTATGGGAAATCGGTTTCTGCTTGAACGGGACCAGACCACCTCCGATCGACGCGGAATCGTTCTTATCTGTTTACGATATACACTTTCAGTAAGTACACGATGATTCCGATCAATGCTGCAATAGCCAGATACACAATCGGTACTAATAACCCTGGCGCGGTCAGAGAGATCCCGTAAATGACGAGTGCCGTCACAAAAAATAGTAACAAAAACAAACTAACGTGCTTCATTCACATCTTCCCCTTTGGCGTATGACATACACGTCATTCGATTCACCTCACTTTATCATATTTTTCCAAATGAGGACTCGACATGCATCCGTCGTAATCCTTCATTAATTGTCGGGACAAAATCAAATTGAACCTACCTCCATTTAAAATAAAGATGATATAGAAAATTAAGGGAATAAACGCACCTCATGGTATACTTTGAAAAAGAAGTAAATCCAAATTTATTGAGGTGTATGCATGAAACGAATATTACTCGTCCTCGTCTTAGTAGGGGCTTGGGGCATGACCCCGACAGACTCCGTACAGGCTGCGACGAACCCTTTCGATATCCGCTCCATCCCGAATGCGACCGTCTATGAAATGAAGAACGGTCGATTGACGAAAGTGGCAGCGTATTCGACAACAAAACGCTACACAGCCGTCAGTACGTCCGGCTGGTACTACATCGCACTGAGTCATACGAAAAAGATCTACATAAAGAAAAGTCAGGCCAAGCTCTTACTCGGTGACCCACTCACCGCTTCGAATTTGAAGTCGAGTGGAACGGCACGACTCGCGCATGAGTATATGAAACAGATGCCACTTCACGCGCCATATGAATATGAAAAATTGACACCTGCGCGCGCCGTCGACTACGCCAACCGTGCGATTCGTGGGGATTGGTCGATTCCGTCCAAACCATATCAATTGTCCGTCCCGAACGTCGATACGTTTAACTGGCACCGGGACATCCCGAGCTCGTCGAGCAATTCCTATCCGTTCCAAATTCATTATTTGACGGTGCTCAATCAATTGACCCAGGCATATAACGAGACCGGAAATACCGCTTATTTGAAGTACGGGGTACGGGTCGTTAAAAGTTGGACGAAAGCCCATCCGATTGCGAACTACAAACAGTACCGTTGGCCATATAACGACCACGGCACGTCGATCCGGACGTTCCATCTCTTGAATTTTTGGGATGCCTATAAATCTTCTTCGCTCTATAAAGATACGGCGTTCACCGGTCTGATGTTGCGGACGCTCCACGACCATGGCACGTTACTCGCGACGTCTAGCTTCTATAAAAATGATCACAATCATGGGATATTCCAAGACATGGCGCTCACCGCCATCGCGCAAACGTTCCCACAGTTCGACCGGAGCAGAACGTGGAAGACGCTCGCAGATAGCCGCCTCGACAAACAGATCCGCCACAGCATCACGTCGGACGCCGTCCATCTCGAGCATTCACCCGGCTATCAATCCTATATGTATCATGTGCTCGACCGCTTCCTCATCTGGGCAGAAGCGAACCGTTTCTCACTCCCTTCGAGCATGGCACGGGTCGAACAGATGCCGAAGCAACTGACGTATATGATCAAACCGAACGGGACACTCCCGATCTTTGGGGACACGTCCGGTGTCAGACGGAACACCTCGATCATTCCGCATATCGAGGATTTCCCCGAGCTCGTTTTCGCCCTCACCCAAGGGAAGGAAGGGACACGCCCACCGGTCACGGCGAAACGGATCAGCAACCAATATAGCTTCATGCGCGAATACTGGGCATCTCCACCTCGCGCGTTCAATCAGGCGACCCAGGTGATGATGACGGCTGGTTATCACAGCAGTGCCCACAAGCATGCCGATGACTTGAGCATCGACCTGTACGGACTCGGCCGCGACTTCATCATCGAGACGGGTCGCTACGGCTATACGAATCGCCCCGAACGTCAGCGCGTCTTCGGTGTCGATGCCCATAATACCGTCCACCGTGACGGGGCGAATCTCGACCTCCGCTCCACGATGCGTGGGAAGAGCAACATCAAGACCGTACAAAATCTCGGTTCGACCCTTCTTACGATTGGGGAGAGCCAGCTCATCGGGAACGGGGCGACGCATCGACGGACGCTCGTCTACGACAGAGAACAGACGCTCATCGTCTACGACCGGATCAGTTCACCCGCAACCACGAAGTTCGTGCAGCGGTTCCATCTCGCCGAAGGTCTGAAACTCCTTCAGAGTTCGATGGCGACTCAGAACGTCGTCTATGGTGATACGAACGGACGAACGATCCAGCTCATGCAGCTGAACCTTAAAAATTCATCGATGCGCAACAGCACGAGCTTCGTCGCCGTCGAGGATTACGAATGGAAGCCGCGTCCACAAGTCATCTCGTATAATATCGGGAAAGACGTGCGCTACCTCACGCTCATCCGACTCGACCAGTCGAAGACGACGATTCGGTCGGCCAGTGTGAAAGTGTCCGGTTCGAGCTACATCGTGACCTATACGCTCTCGAACAAAGAGACGAGACAAATTCGCGTGCCAATTTAACGAGAAGTATATTTTACAGTTTCAACACAAGTGTCTGAATCAAATAGACACACAGTCAACACCGTGATAGATTGTTTGACGAAAAGAAAAATAGGAATGTATAGAGGAGATTACATCAGTTGCAGAAGCTCAGTTTTTTAGATGCCCTTCGCGGTTATGCCATCCTCGGGGTCGTGTTGACGCACTCGACACGGTCCCTTCAACAATTGCCCGATTGGTTATACCATATCGGGATACAAGGGTCGCGCGGCGTCCAACTCTTTTTTATCGTCAGCGCCTTCACGTTGTTCTATTCATTGGAGCGCTATACGGTATCGCGCCAGATTCCGCTTCAGGACTTCTACACGAAGCGCTTCTTCCGGATCGCACCGATGTTTTACGCCGCACTGCTCTTCTACTTAAGTTTTGATCTAATCAATCAATTCATCGGGGTTTCGACGACTTATCCAGACGTGACACTTTCCCTCTTGGTCTCGACGTTGACGTTCACGAACGTCCTGCATCCCGAGTGGTTATTCAGTCTCGTGCCGGGCGGTTGGTCGATCTCGAACGAATTTTTATTTTATGCATGTGTGCCGTTCCTGTTCAAATGGATCAAGACAGCGCGTCAAGGGATCTTGTGGACAACGTCGACGCTCGTACTTAGCATCGTCCTGCACCTCCTGACCGAACAGCGTCAGCCATTCATGGACGTGAAGAGTTTCGCCTTTTATTGGTTCCCGAACCAGCTGCCGATCTTCTTGATGGGGGTCACGTTGTATCTCGTGTGGCGCGACCAATCGTGGTCCGTGCGAACGCACTATGCGATGACGTTCGGATCGATTGCGTTACTTATCATACTCGGGATTACTCCATATGATGTCTATAGCGCATTTCCGAAACATGCGCTGTTCGGTCTCGCCTTTTGTCTGTTGGCTCTCGGCTTATCCGGCATTCGGGGACGTATCCTCAATCATCCGGTGATGCAGTACATCGGGCATATCAGCTTCAGCCTGTACCTCGTCCACTTTTTCGTCCTCGACTGGGTCAATCATCTCTTCAACGAGACGTGGACCCAGCAATATAACGTGACGACGGTATGGATGTTGACGTTCCTCGTGACGCTCGTCGTCTCGGGCGTGATTGCGTCTGTCACATACCGGGTCATCGAGCGACCAGGAATTCAGCTTGGACGTTCAATCATCAGTCGACGACAAGAACAGCAACAGCGAAAACAAACTGCGTGAAAATAAGTCTGTTTCCAGTCAACTAGACAGAATCCATAATGGAAGTGAAGAAAAACGGCTTAAATCCTTTCAACTGAAGGATTCAAGCCGTTTTGTCTTTTTATAATTAACTTTATTTACATATCCTGATATCGTAGATGAACTACTTTTATTTTTGCCTTCGTCACATCTAAACTTATTTCTTAACTGCGATGCGTTTAGCTGTCGTACCATATTTGTTTTTTGTTGACACATTGATGATGCTTCCTGCTTTTTGTTTACTGATTTTAAACGAATAATTTCCTTTGCTATCCGCCTTGCGGGTATAAGTTTTTTTACCCACTTTAAATGATACGACCGCATTTTTTTCAGTCTTTCCTGTTATGGCTGTCGATTTTGTGGTCACAGTGTTTACAGTTAATGGGGGTAACAAATGACTTGATTTGACTTGGAGAACATACTTCCCTGTATCTCGTCGTTCATCCCACGCTTTGATAGCCACATAATATGTACCAGCTTTCAGAGCAAATGACTCCGTGTAGCGTTTTGGCGTAGTTGAGGAACTCGTCACTTGATTGTAATGTACTTGGTTAAAGCGTTGATCATACACTTCGACATCTGTATTGTTGTTCACATACAATTGGGCATCCAACGTCACCTTACTTGCTTTTGGAAGAACGATTTTATAAAAATCTTGAATATCGTTCCAAGCTAAGAAACCGGTGAGTGGTCTATAAAATGCAAGTGGCATCGCCTCTGTAATCCCATTGTTCGATTCTTTTTCTTGATTATTTGCTGCTTGGAATTTCGCAAACAACTCATATGTCCCTGTCATCCGTGGCGCATCCCAAGACTCGATTTCGATATAATATGTTCCCGGCTCCAGGTCGACAGATTTCTTATAAACACCGGGTGTCTTCCATTCGCTGTTTACGGTCTGTCTATCAATCAACTTGCCGAATTCATCCGTTAGATAAAATTCAGCATGCGTAAAAATTAGAGAAGTGAAATCAATTTCAAGTCTCCCTGCTCTCCGCAATTTCACTTGGTACACATCGTTCTCGTCTTGACGCGATATGAATCCTTTTGTTTTTTTGTTAAAGGATAGATTTTGCGCTTGTTCCGTCCCGTTATTAGGTTCAATATCATTCGTATTGTATGGCGTGAATAACGTACTAATCTCAAATTTCCCGTTAGTGCCTTTGCTATATTGTTCGAGTTCTACATAATACGTTCCTACTTCTAAATCGTAATAAACCGTATCTGTCTTTGGTGTCACTGGGTCACTGTAGACATAGCGATTTGTAAATTCTTCACCTGATTCGTCAAATACTCGATATTCTACGACATCAATCCACGATTTCAAGTCAATGAATAACAACCCTTTTTGAGTCAATTCAATTTTAAATACTTGTCGATTCGTTTCATCAGCGATTTGCCCGCTGACTTTCCCATTTAAGACGAGTGAATCCTCCGCATAACCGACATGCGGTTGCACAAGTGAAAGAATCAAGACGAATACCAAAATAAGTCCATTCCATTTTTTCAAAATTACTTCCTCCTTATTCATTTAATACGTACAAATTATAAAGAGTTTTTCTCCTAGTTTCGGTGTACTTTTTGAGGATAAGGAAATCTTTTTTTTAATTTTTGCTAAGCAATCATTCGACAGCATTCGACACGTGCACTTTTGATCCAGTAGAATATAAGACTAAATGAGTTTACTTGCTCTTTCGTTTATACCTCACCCTGTTAATCCGTTCTCTAGACAACACCTATCAGCAGTCATTTTCAAAAAAATAATCATTATTTTCTCCAAAAGAAAAGAACCGCCATCGGCGATTCCATTTCTTCATTTCACTCTTTTCTCGATCCGCTTCATCTGCTCCACATCTTCTCGTTCCATAGAATGTTTACAGAGCGGGAAGTTCAAACACCCATAAAATTTACCATTCTTCCCGTCCCGTAGCACAAGATATCCTCTGCATGAGGAACAGACAATCGGATCATGAATGATGCTTGGATGATTGGCGGTATAGTCACAGCCCGGGTAGTGACTGCAACCGACAAACGTTGACTTTCGATTTGCCTGTTCGCGAATGACCAAGTGACCATCCAAACAACGAGGGCATTTCGGGTTATCCCTTATGCTCTTGCTTTCTTCGATTCCCATTTCATACGGGACTTGTTGCTCCTTAATCAACTCTTGGACAAACGTCGACATGCGGTCATCCGGCGTCAGCACATACGTCGTATGTTTCGTCCGCGTCAACGCCACATAGAACAGACGGCGCTCTTCCCCAAACTCCAACTCTTCTTGTTTCTGAAGGACGAATGACAATAGCGGGTCATCCATGATTTTGTTCGGGAAGCCGTTCTTACTATTTGCCGTATTGATCAAGATCACGTTCTCTGCTTCGAGCCCCTTTGAACGGTGCGCTGTCAAAAAGGAGATTCGAAGATTCGGATGCGTCCGGTCGGTCACTTTCACTTCATCTTTCAAATGCTTCACTCGAAACGAAGGGCTTCCCTCAATTGACTTGATGTCAAAGTTGTTCCGTCCGACGAGCAGTACATCCGACTCCGGACCATGTGATTGAACGATTTGATCAAGCGCTCTACGTAAGGCGATTTCAAAGTCGTTCTTCCCCTTGATTCCCATCACGCGAACAGGTGTGGCCAATCGTTTTCCGGAAGAGAGGTTCTTTCGGATTTGACGCTTGTTCTTCATCACGAATCGACCAGCGATATCGATTAATTGTTGCGAGTTGCGGTACGTGTTCTCAATTTTTAATAAAGCACTCTTCCCGAAATAATGTTCAAAATCGGTAAACAGACTCAAATCAGACCCCGCAAACCGATAGATGGACTGCCAGTCATCTCCCACGCACATGACGGTTGATCCCGTCTTCTTCCGGATCGCTTCAATCAGACGATAGCGACTGACCGAGATATCCTGATACTCATCAATGATGATGTATTTGTACGGTAAATGAACAGCATCGGACGAAACAATTGAGGTCGCTTCGTTGATCATGTCATTGAAATCAATCTTGTTCGTTCGTCGTAGATGATCCTCATACATCCGGTACATCGGTTTGACGAGACGGAAGAAGAGGAGTGCTCGTTGATAATGAAACAAGTCCTTCTTGTTCAAACTCTGTGCGAACACATCAAATTGAGACTCCGTATAATGATTCGATTTGAACAATTGAAGAAAGCTCGACACAAAATCGACGAAGTCGTTAAAATGACTCTTTTGTTTCGTACGATATAACTTTTCGAATACTACTATCGGGTCCACTTCCCGGAAGACAACACCTTGCTTCAATAACTTCAACCGTAGTTGATCTAACAAATTCCCTTCTTGCCGGTAATATGAGTACGTCTCCATCAGCTTTGTCCCGTGTTCACGATGCAGCTGTCGTTTCCACTCCATTCCGTCGAGATACTTCTGCTCCTCAATTGGACTGAGCCACGGGGCGCGATTAATCCGGTTGATTCCGAAGTGCTCTAAGTACAAATCGTATTCTGGCAGATAAAAGTCCGGTTGATACTGACGATGATATCGAGTCGCTGTCTGATGAGGGTAGTTCTTCTCGTATTCATATTCGATGCCATTCAAGAATAAGAAGTTCGCAATCATGACCTCTTCGAGACTCTTGACCTTCTCTTCTTGAATCGTGATCTTCTGTCTTTGTTGTGCGGCAATCATCTCGGCGGCTGAGAGAGATTTCCATACTTTGCTGCGTAACGGTTCCAAATCCACATGCTTGTTGTAGTCGTGATATTCCCCGGTCGTCTCAAACTCTTCGATCCCTTTTGGAATGTAGAAATAGTAACCAAAGAAGTCAATCAGCTCTTTCATACGATGCGGATGTTCATAGAACTGATGCATACAATAATCGCGGATAACTTTTTTCAATTCGTCCTCGACTTGAGGTTTTTGCTTTCGACCTTCAGCAATGATTCCCATCCCAAGACCATGGAACGTTTTGACCTCTACCGGGATGTGAAGACGGTCGCAGATGCGTTCCTTCATCTCTTCGGCTGACTTTTTCGTAAAAGAAATTAGCAAGATTTCATGCGGTTGTACTTGTTTTCGCTTAACCAAATATTTCACTTTCGCAGCAATCGTCAACGTCTTCCCAGACCCGGCACCTGCGACGACGAGGTTCGCATCCTCATTGACGATGACCGCACGTCGTTGTTGAGCATCGAGCGACTTTCCGTCGATTGAGTCAAAGAAGGATTGGGTTCGCTTCAACTCTTCGGTCACATACGTTTCATTCCAGACTTCCACCTGTCGATCAAGGCCACGATAAAATTGTATGAATGAAGCTGCTTCCGGAACAGAGTCATCCTTGAAGAAGTCGTATGCGCCTCGATAATCGCCGAGAAGTCGTTTGCGTAATGAGTCCCCGATGTAATGGCGACGCGCCGCTTCGACATCTCGATGAAAAGATTCCATCTGTTCATAATAGGTACGAAGCCGTTGATTGATACGTTCGACTCGTTCATCAAGTTCTCGCCAAATATTCAACAACTCATCTGATACACGAACGTACGTCATGTTCAGCGAAACGACTGAAGATGGGAGCGAACCGTCCTCATGTTTCAGTTTGGTGTGTGTTATTTCATCTAGTAGGAATCCTTGTTCACTCAGTTCATAAACATGATGAAAGCGTCTTTTCTCCTGCATCACTTCTTCTGGAGAAATAATCGACTTAGAAGATTCCCATCCCACCATTTGCTCCTTTAAATTGTTCAAGCCGATTTGTAAAACATTCATGTCCCTTTTCAACCGCGGTAGGACACGTCGTAGCATAAAGAACCGTCGTACCGATTGGATCCATCCCATATCATCACCATACCATTTACAATATTTTCAATCCCCTTTCAGTTTATCAAAAAGCTCATCCATTCGAACATGATTCTCTACAAATGTTGAATCTGTTTTTCTACTGTGAGCTCATAGTTACTCACTCTCAAAGTGAACGATACGTCTCATCACCGATGATTAGTTGGTCGAGCAGATCGATGCCCATCAATTCACACGCCTCTCTCAGACGTTTCGTCACCTCGAGATCTTCTCGTGACGGTTCCGTGTTCCCACTCGGATGATTGTGTCCGACCATCACGGCGGCCGCGTTCGATAAGATCGCGACCTTCAACACCTCTCGCGGATGGACGAGGCTCGCGTTCAAGCTCCCGATATGACAGACGTTGACGGAGACAGGCTGATTCTTCGTGTCGAGGCTGACGACGAGGAAATGCTCCCGGTCGAGCCTGTCCAAGAATTCTTTCATGAGTGTATAGCCGTCATCCGGTCTGTGGATGGTCCGCCCTTTATAGCGGACACTCCCTTCTTTGACTAACTTGATGCTAACGATATCGACACGCTTTGTTGGTTGATCTGGTTTCATCATTTCTCCTCCTCTGGACATAAAAAAAGCACCCTGAGCTGCGATGGGCAGGGTGTATCAGAGAAATAATATATATTTCAAAATAGAACTATACCTTGTTAATCAATAAATACTTTAAAAATACATAAAAGTGGCCAATCGCTATTCAAACGATTGGCCACTTTCGATTAAAGCATTTTTAAATTACATCAACTTACTTAGCAAGTGTAATTACTGTGCCTTTAGTCAATGGGTTTAAGTTAGAGTCTGTACCGTCAGTAGTATCAAGTACTTTAACAGTAATTGTGCTTCCAGAAAGTTGAGCTGGAGTGATACCAGTAGCAAGAACCAAACGAAGTTTAGAATCGTTAGCAGTCGCTCCAGTTCCTACTGAAGCAAGAGTGCTCTTAACTCCATCGATATAAACTTCAAAATCGTTTCCTACACCAGCACCAACTAATTGTGCATCTACCACTGCTTCAGTAAATGTTACGTCAATGTTCGTTCCATCGACTACAATACCAGAGCTTAATACTGGTTTAACGTTCTCAACGAAAGGTTCAGTGCTGCTGAATGAATCAATTGCAACTCCGTTTTCACCTTTAACAGCAGTAGTGATTTGGAATGAACGATCTCCACTTAAAGTTACTCCAGATTCTTTAAGAGTAAGTTTAACTAAAGTCTTATCGCCAACAAATACTGCTGAGTCGAATAAACGTTGACCATCAACCATGTAGTTATCAGCATTTACAGCTGAAGAATCCATGTTTTTAGAGTACTTAACATAAACAACGTTACGTGCTACAGTACCTTGATTAACAGCAGCAGCATTTTCACCTGGAAGATATACGTTGTTGACAGCCGGTTTCGCTGTGTCAGCTGAAGCTGCCAAAGTGAACTCGATCACTTGGTTTTCAGTTCTAGCAGTAGTGCCATCTGAAATACCAGCAGCAGGAATTGTTAATTTGTATTTACCAGCTTCATTGCCAGTAACTTTAATTTTCAATGTGTTACCGACTAATGAAATGTCAGTACTTTCATCTAATGCATCAGTTCCAAATGCTTTTAGAACGTTTTCTGGAGTCGTGTAAGTTCCAGTAATATCTACACCTTGAATAGCAGCTAAGTTAGGTGTTTCGTTAAATGTCAATTGAACGTAAGTATCCGTTGCATCTTTAACGACTTCAGTTTTCTCTAACACAGGCGCACTTGGTGCAAATGCCACAGCTTTAGTAAGTGTGTCACCAGTGTTATTTGAAAGGTCTTTGTAACCAGCGATTGAAACTGATTGAACACCTTGAGTAGTGAGTCCTGCTTTCGTTACTGTCAACGTGTTAGTTTCAGCATCGAATGTTTGAGTCTCACCAGTAACAGCAACTCCGTTGATTGAGATATTTGCGTAAACACCTGCAGTAATCTGTTTCAACTTCTCGCTAAATTTGACTTTCAAAGTAGTTGTGTCTACTGAAGAAACTGATTCAATCACTGGCTTAACTTGTTCACTGATTGAAGATTTAACAAATACTTCAATAGGTGCAGGAATCAAGTTT
This sequence comes from Exiguobacterium sp. s132, assembly GCF_018617235.1. GTDB lineage: Bacteria > Bacillota > Bacilli > Exiguobacteriales > Exiguobacteriaceae > Exiguobacterium > Exiguobacterium profundum. The sequence goes on from NZ_JACSJU010000001.1 coordinate 1,625,445, forward strand.
GAAGACTGATCTTTAGCTCCTACAACTACAACTTTGTACTCTTTGTCTGTTGTAAGACCAGAGATTGATACTTTAGATGAATTTGCAGCATGAGTTACTGTCAAAGAAGAAGTAACATCTGTAGATCCATCATAAACTGCAACTGTACCTTTAGTGCTTAAGTCTTCAGAGAAGTTAAGAACCGCAGTACCTGCTTCAGGGTAAGTAACGCCTGTGAATGTAGGCTTAACTGTATCGCTGAAGTTGATAGTTTTAGTGAATTTCTCAGTTTTTTTGTTAACGTCTGCTTTTGTTGATACTTCGTTAACAATTGCAACAAATGTAGAGTCAGCAGAGATTGCGTTGTTCAATGTAAGCACTACAGTCTTACCATCTGCTTGTAATTCCGGAGTCCAAGTTGTACCGGCCGTCAAACCAACAAAGTTATAAGAGCCAGTTGCTTCGGCCGAAGTTTCGTTCATTTCTTTGTTGAACTCAACAACAACTTTCTTAGCGTTAATCGCCTTAACTTCTTTAACCATTGGCGCTTCAACAACAAAGTTCATAACGTCAGTCTTCACTTCGCCTGAACGGAGGATGAATGAGTGGTTACCTGCAGGAAGTTTACCAGACTTAACTGAAAGTTTGCCGTCTTTAACTTCTGCTTGAACAGCTGGAAGAGCTGCGTTCATGTCGCGGTTAGCGTACACAACGAGTTCAACTTTTTCGCCGTCTTTGAGGTTTTTCACGTCAGCAGTTACTGAGAGAACGTCGTCCATAACTTCGCTCTTCACTTCAGAAAGTTCTACTTTCGAAGCAACTACTTTGTATTTAACTGTTTTTGTTACTACGCCGAATGCTTTGTTAGAGTAAGTGAATGTTCCTTCGAACTCTCCAGCTTTCTCAGTTGAGAATCCTTTGTAAGTAACAACTTTGTTGTATTTCACGCCGTCTGCGAAGAGAACTGGCTGAATACGAAGACCTGATGCAGGAACGCCTTCTTCGAGGACGATTTCTTCAGGTTGGATATCTTGTGCGTGGTTCAAGACGCGAAGTTTTTTCTCAACGCGGATGCCTTGGCCTTTTACAAAACCTTTAGCAGTTTGGAACACGCCAAGTTTGTTCATGTCGACTGACGATTTGTACCAGTAGATCTCGCTACCTTTGTACTCTTTGTCAAGTGCCGCGTCGAGGTCCCCGCCGCGTACGTAGTCCGATGAAAGTTGGACTGTTGTTGATGCTGCGTCTGCTGTGATTGCAGGCGCTACTGCTGATGCTGCTACTGCGAACGCTGCCGCTGCAGTAACGAATTGTTTCTTCTTAGCCATCTGATGTAAATCCTCCCTTAGGTAGATAGGTTTTTCTACCGTCCTCGCCCAACCGATCTCGTTCGGAGTCATGTATCCATAACAATGAATAAAGTACTAATGATTATGTAACCGACTCTTCTTTAGACCGGACGTTCTCCCCCGGTAGAAGTCTTTGCAAGAATCATCTTGAACAATTTACCAAGACTGTTCTTGGAAAACCTTACATCCATAATATACATAACACTTCCAAGCGACACAAGCGTTTTTTTTCGCAAAAATGGTAACGTTTTTGAATTTTGGAGATTTTAGTTTAATTCATTTTTGGATTTACCTTTTTTGGAAATGTCGAAACACGTCGATTTTTGTTGATTTCATGCGTTTTTCGCGGAAATAATAGTTGAAAACCATTTTTATACCATCAATTACCTTTAGTATTTAATTTACAGTGGAGATTCTCAAAGTCCAATGTTTACCTTAGTTATTTCCAACTCATAAAATCATTGACCTGTTTAACAAAACCAAAGTTATCCAAAAGTAACGGGTATGTTCCATTTTAGGCATCTGCGCCTCTCGTTTCAACCTTCTCTCGTGCCGTGAGGACTTTCGACCCATCCGATTACAGACGAATCGCATCATCATGACGGCCTTTTCTCTGCGAGAACCACTTTTCCATCATTCGAACCTTGTCAGGTCACCTCGTCCGTTGCATTCACTCCATACAAAAAGACGGATATGCCCATCGGCATACCCGTCTCCCGTTGTAACTAGCTTATTTGACGATCGCACGTGTCATTTGTCCGGCACGGCCGTTCAAATCTTCCACGTGGACGTAGATCGATTCTCCTTTACGGAGAGCCCGCGTCTTGACGCTGTACGTGCCGTCCGGACGGATCATCGCCGTCCCGAACAATTGACGCTGCGCATTGCGAACGACAACCGTCATACCCGGTGTCGCTTTACCAGACACCGCTCTCGCGCCAGCACGGAGCGTTGTGACCGCTGGACTAGCCGGACGTTTGCCCGCCGCCACGATCAACCGTTCCGTCGACTGATACTTGCCGTTCGTGTAAACGACGCGTAAGACTGTACCTGCAGGTTGTGGTTTCATCTTGAACGATGCGACCGCTTGCTTCGCCGTCCCGCGTCCGACGACTTGATCGCCATTATATACGGAGACGACCGTGCCAGACTTCACGTTCACTTTGAAGTTTGCTGCATTTTCCGCCACGACCGCACGGTTCGCGTTCAAACGGAGCATCGACTCGGCACGGTGAAGGTTTACCTTACCGTAACCGCCTAACACGTCGTAATACGCCACTGGTAACGTGAACTCGACACTCATGTCTTCAAATGCCCATTCGTCTTCCTCGTCCACCGGTACTTCCGGCACATCTCCGCCTGAGAAGGCGACCGGGTCAGCCGTCCGTTGCAAGAGCGTACGGATCGACTCGACCGAGAGGGTCGGGTGTTGTGATTTCAAGAGGGCCACGACGCCAGCGACGTGCGGAGTCGCCATGCTCGTGCCGTCCAAATAAACGACATTCCCATCTGGGACAAGGCTCGCGATTTTCGAACCTGGTGCCACGACATCGACGCCGTATCCGAAGTTCGAGTAATCTGCGACGATTCCGAGGGAGTTCGTCGCTCCGACCGAGATAGTATACTTCGAAGAGGCCGGATAAGATACTGCCGGTTCACTTTCGTTCCCCGTCGCCGCAACGACGACGACACCGCGGTCATAGGCATACTTCAACATGTAACCGATCGTACGACTTTCGCCGCCACCGAGACTCATGTTGATGACTTTTGCTCCAGCGTCGACCGCATATTTGATTCCGAGTGCGATTTGATCCGTATCACCCGTCCCGTCTGCTCCGAGCACTTTGACTGGGAGGATCGATACGTTCGGTACCATCCCGCGCATCGAGACACCGTTGTCTCGTACTGCCCCGATGACACCTGCCACGTGCGTCCCGTGACCGTTCTCATCGCGAGAGCTTCCATCCCCGTTCGGGTTTGTGAAGTCTTTTCCGTTCGCGACATCGACTTTTCCTTTAAAGTCGAGCAGACGATCATCCACGCCTGTGTCGAGTACGGCTACTTTGATTGAACGACCTGGAAGGCGGAGTGCCTCATAGCCTTCTAATCCGACACCCGCATACTTCATCGGTTGGAGGACTGATTTTTCATTGATTGCCCATTGATACTCATAGCTCGAATCTGTCGAAAACGCTTTGTACGTCTGCACCGGTTCGATGAACTCGACGTTCGAATCGGCGTTCAACGTCGCTTTCGCTTTTGCTTGCATTTTCGTGCTTGCCGACTCGACGTCAACGAGCGCGAAATAGTCTCCCGGACGACCGATCGAGATACGCTCTGCCGATACATCCGTCATCGCGTTCATCTTGCCGATCGATGTCGATGGTTGTGATTTGTATTTGACGATATAACGCGGTGTGTCCACCGTTTGAAGCTCCATTCCAATCTGTGCGAACACGTCTTCCACCGTTGAACCGGCGAGGCGTGTCATATCAACCGATGAAGCCAAGTCATTGACATCCGACTTGATCCCGCTCGGTACGCTTGATTTGACCAAGGCGTGCATGCGGTTGATTGCAGTCGCTTCATTTTTCGTGATGGTGTGACTTTCTTTGTTGACGAGTGACGTGATGAGCGGACGTAACGTCTGAAGGTCCGTCAACGCCTCTTGGCGTTTCTGTTTGTCGAATGCCAACTTGCGGACGATGTACGGGGACGACTTGTAGTAAAGTGCCTCCAATTGACGTCCTTCTTTCGATCCACCAAGGATCTCTTCTTGCAGGCGACGAATCAACTCGAGCAACCCGCCATCTTCTGGCATTGGGAGCAACGATTCGACCGGACACATCGTTCCGTTTCCGTCTTCATACTTCACTGGGAGTTTCACTGATTTATAACCAAGTGAGACATCTGCTGCCGTCGGTGGAATCACCGCGCCCTCTTCATCGATTGTCTCGAGTGGCATGTATTCCACTTTGATGTAATATGGACCTTCCCATGCGTATGGGAATTGGATTTTTGCGACTGACGTCTCTGCGTCCGGAGAAGCGCTCGCCCGGTAGCGATCGAACGTCTCATCGGCCGCTGCCGTCTCAGCGCTCGGATAGACCGAGATGTTCGTCACAGCAGATGCTTCCATCGCAATCTCCATATGTGTCATGGCTGAAGCTTCTCGCTCCATCTTGAACCAATACGTGTTCACCGGATCTGTCCCTGTCGTGAAGTCGACAGTCTGTCCTGGTGTAAGTAATGTGGCCCCGCTCACATCGGCCGCGCCAGCTGCCATCGTCCGCATTGGGACGAGCGACACGACGAGCGCAATGACCGATACAAATGCAACGAGGCGTTGCAAAGCTTGTTTCATACCTTTTCCCTCTTTTCTTAAATAGTGAAGCATTTGGCTCCACGTTGTTCTACGTTATTTATCGGTTTATGTTTCAAAAATGTAACAAAAAGATTTCGAAAATATTTCTTCCTAGGTGGCAGATGGCAGTCGCCACTTCATTTATATAGAAGAGAATCGAATCCGTGCATATAAAAGACCGGTGTCTCCACCGGTCCTAAAGAATTAGTATCCTGCGTATTGGAGGGATTGGATGAATGCGCGTTTCTCCGCACCCGATAGGTTGAACTCGAGGTCGTAGTCCGTTCCTTGGACCATGACCGTGATCCGGTTTTCCGGACGGACGTACTTGTCGACAAAGCTGATGAGTTTCGCATTAGGTTCGAACAAGTATGACTCTTCGACCGAGCCGTCGTCGAACTCGTCATAATAAACATCAAATTCGTCGATGTTTTGCGAATAGGTCGCACGACCGACACGGAGCGTCAACTTCTCAAATCCAGCGACCGAGCCATCCTCCGTGTAACTGCTGAGAAGGAACCCGAGGCCCGACTTCGATGGATGTCCGAAGAAGAGTGGAACGAACGTGTCCGCGTATTTCGTCGTCGAATCTGCATAGAAGACTTCTTTATGAACCGTCAACTTCATGCCTTCCATGTAGACACGGTGGAAGTTGTTGTAGAGCGCGTGCTGTACTGTGATTGTCTTCGATTGGCTGACGTTTCCAGCGCCGTCACGGATGACGAGTGACATCTTCTGCCCCATCGCTTGACGTGGGATCTTCACGATGAACTTCCCAGTCGACATGACCGGTGCCGTGTATGACTTTGTGCCAATCTTGACGATGGCCGTCGCATACGGTTCGGCTTTTCCGAAGACACCGTATGATGCTGCCGTCACGGACTGTGTCAATGTCGCTGTTCTCGGTGCGACGCGGTCTGTGTAGACGCTACGTTTCGAGACGTCGCTCGTCGCGCCTTTCGTCGAGATCGTCTTCGCCGAGAGCCATGAGTGGGCCGGTTGCGGTGCGATGCCACGACGGTAGAGCCCGTTCGCATCGAACTTCCCTTTATACGTGCTGCTGCCGATCGAGAGCTCGACATATTGTCCCGGCTCCCCGACGACGCGCACTTCACGTGACGTCTCCGTCAACGGTTTGATGACTGGTGCGTCTGGACGTGCGTTCGGGTCTTCGGCGACGATGGCACGCGTCGTGTCACTCACGTTGCCGCTCGCGTCGACGAGACGGACGTCGATGACCTTGCCGACCGACTGTGGTGACATCTTGAAGACGGCCTCGCCACCTTCGAGGATTGTACGGACGTATGTCTTGCCGTTGATCAAGATCTCCGCTTTCGCAGCCACTTCACCAGTGATCGTGAGTGTTGTCGACGTGTGGAGTGGTGCCGATAATACCGGTGCGTCAGGAGCAGTCACGTCTTCCGTCGTCTCTGCGTTGACGATTGTCGAAGGCGCGATACCTCCGAATGCGAGTGTGGTAGCTAGGAAAAGTGCTGCATATTTCGGTTGTTTCATAATAAGTAGGGTCCCCCTCAAGAATAATGACAATCGTTTACAAAATTATTATAATCTGTCCTTTTTCAAAAGGGTACATAATTTTTCTAAAATAGGCATATATTTTTCAAATTCACATTTCCTTCATTTTATAAAAAAGACACTCCATCGATTCGGAGTGTCTGAACGCTTATCATCCTTCGTTTATCATCGTCGCTTGTCCGCCTTGCCATAACCAGACGCCATCTTCTTTCACATAAAGATGAAGCATCCAGAAGCGACCTTCGTACGCGTTCGTGCCGAGAATGAACTTCTCCTCGAGCAAGAGTTGGACGACGGCGAGGTCACCGCGTACCGTCTCATCGAACGTGACCGTGTCCTGTGCGATCCATTGAATCGCTGTCGGGTCGACGAACTGGTCTAAGAACGTCTCTTTATCGAACTGACGCCCGCTCGAATCGACATATCGGAACGAGTCGTGCATGAGCGCCCGCATCGCGTCGAGATCGCCGGCTACCTGATGGGCCGATCGGTCGTCAGAAAGTTGTTTCATGTTGAGTGTCTCCATAGTTGTCCCTTCCTTTCCCCGTCCATCATAGCACAGATGGTCGCAAACGAACGAGTGGAATGCTGAGCACGGATTCCTTCAATCATTTCCCTTTTATCGAAATAAGCAACCTTTTTCATCTCCACTATGTATATACTAAAAACTGTAAATTTCATGAATCGAGGTGGAAATGTTGAAACGAATCTTCAGTTTGCTCTTTCTCTTTACCTTCTATTGGACACTCACCGCTCAAGCGGTCGGGTCTGAGGCCATGCTTCGTGCCGGCACGACCCTCTATGCCGATCCAGAAGAAACGGTCGTCCTCCTGGTCACAGACCAAGCGGAGCGTGTGGATGTCCATGAGGTGACCGAGACCCATACGTCCGTCACCGTCGCTTCACAAAAAGGATTCGTCCGAAACGACGCCTTATCATACGCTGTCACCCGTTACGTCCATACGGAGACGGATGCACGCGATGCTGCCGGAAATGTAGTGGCAACACTCGCCATCGGGACAGCGGTCGACGTCTTCGATATCGAAGGCGACCTTCTCCTCACGACGGACGGGACATATATCGCCCGTGACGCCCTCGGAGAGACGGTCCCGGCGGCAGTGACCCGCTACGCAAAAGAGGGAGCGACTATCTCGTCTTCACCAGATGGTGGAACCATGACTCCGCTTGAAGCCGGTCAAACCTTGAACGGCTTCCTCATCGACGGACAGATGCGTGTCGATCTAAATGGAACTGTCGGATACATCCCGCTCTCGATGACAAATCGAATCCCGTTCAAGACGGACTCGCAATTCGTCTTGACGACATCCTCTTATATGAATGAGGACGGAGAGATCGTCGGGACGATTGTCCGGGGCAAACGAGTAAGTGTATATGGCACAAATGGCTCGATGGCCCGCCTTTATCAAAATGGCATGTACGTGTATATGAAGCGAGACGCACTCGCTGCCAAGATGCCCCGCTACGCTAAAACGGGGAGCCGTTATGCTCAAAAAGAGACATCGATTTATTTAGACACAGACAAGAAGCAAGTCGTCGGTTCACTCAAACGGAGTCAACTCGTCAGCATCTATGGGACAGACGGTCTGTTCACCCGTGTCTATTACAACGGACAATATGTCTTCGTCGAATCCGCATCGCTTGGGACGACGGAGCCACCTTATCTTAAAACCGGACAACGGTACATCACGAAAAACACACCGGTCTATGCTCGGACGATGAAATCATCCAAGACGACCTTGTCCCTGAAGCGGGGTCAGCTCGTCTACATCTATGGCACCCGTGGAAGCTATACCCGCATCTTCACGAAAGGGAACTATTACTTCGTCCCGACGAGCGTGACGAGTACGAAAAAACCACCTCGCTTCGAAGCGACAGGGAAACGATACAGCCGTTATAACGAGGTCGAAGTATACGCCTCGACCTCAATCGCGAAACAAGTCGGTTCATTGAAACGAGGTCAGCTCATCGAGACATATGGGACGAGCGGTTACTACACGCGCATCCGATTAAACGGAGCCTATCGCTATGTCGCGACTGGCTACCTCGCTGTCTCGAAACCGACCGCGAAGCCGAAGGTAGGAACGGTCTTCTATACACAGTTCAACGGGACACCTTACTTCTCGGCTGACGTCGCGTACGGTCGTCCGGCCGGCACTCTGCCCCGTGGGACGAAACTCGTCGGGCTCCGCTCGATTGATGCCGACTTCTGGCACGTCCGTCTTCCGTCCGGGAAACGCGTGTACGTGTTGAACCCATATATCGCCGAGACGAAACCGAAGGCGATTCAACCGGCGAGCGTCTATACGGCCGCCCACTATGGGACGACGAAGAAGACGCCGTTCTACGCCAACCCGAACGACACCCGTCCGATCGGGTATCTCGATGCCGGTCGTCGCATCTACCCTCGTGGGAAGAGTGGCGACTCCTATCTCATCCAATACGACTGGCGTCCGGTCTACGTCAAGACGAAAGACATTCGCATCAAACGAGATGCATTGTTGAAGAAACGGGACAACTCACAAAAAGAACGCATGATTGCCGTCGCGGTGAAACATCTCGGGACACCGTACACGTGGGGCTCACAGTCTCCGCTGAACGGCGGTTTTGACTGTTCCGGTCTCATCCACTACGCAACGAATCAAGCCGGTAAAATCGGTGGTCGCACAAACGTGTCAGGTTACTGGCATAGCGGCCATTTCAAGAACAAACGGACGGGTATCACGAGTGGCCGTCGCGGGGACATCGTCTTCTTCGCCGGCACGTACAAATCCGGTCCATCGCACATCGGCATCATGCTCGATGATGAGTTCTTCATCCATGCCGGGGGCGAGATGCTTCAAATCAACTCGATCCATGAACCGATGTGGCGCCCGTATTTCCTAGGCTACAAATCGTTATAAGGAGGATGCTCCATGTTTCAATATATCGACCCGTTCTTATGGCAACTCGTCATCGTCCCATTTCTCACCATCGGCGGTGGTGTCGTGGTCGCCATGATCATGAAACGGGTCTGGGTCGGCCCTGTGGTGACGTTCTTGTTGAACGCCATCATCGAATTGACGTACTTTGCCGTCTATTATGACCACAGTCCGTTCGATGTCAGCCATCTCAGTTCGTGGAATGTCATCTTCCCGCTGATTTCGCTCTTGTTCTCGTTCATCTTCGTCGGATTGTTGAAAACAAAAAAATCTGCCTGATGTGTCGTGATTAATCGTTATAAGGAGGACTCTCCATGTTTCACTATATCGATCCGTTCCTATGGCAACTCGTGATCGTTCCAACGTTTACGATCGGACTAGGGGTCGCCATCGCATTGCACTTGAAGCGCTTGTCTATCGCTCCCTTGATCACGCTCTTCGCCTACTTGGGCATGGAGTGGTTCATGTATCGGGGCACCCTCTTCTTCTTTACGAAGTGGTGGCTCCTTCCCCTTTTGGCATTGGGAATCACGTTCACGTTCATCGGGAAACGTCAGGTGGGGCACGCTTCGGTCAAATGATGCTTGACAATGCATCTTTATCCCGTTAAAGTAACGATAACATTCATACGAACTCGCGATGAGAAAGAAGAGTAGCGCGAAGGGACGTCTTCAGAAAGCCGGTGGTCGATGCGAACCGGTGTCGTGCCTTGCGTGAATGGGCTTTTGAGCGTTCAGACCGACATGTAGGCTCTGACGGGTCCTCCCGTTATCGGGGACAGCGAATGATGGTTCGCGATGAGTGGGAAGACAAGGCGTCTTTCAACGAAGGTGGCAACACGGGGAATCTCCTCGTCCTTCATGTCCGATTGGGCATGCGGGACGAGGAGATTTTTTGTTTGAGCGATTGGAGGTGGGCTGGTGACGTACCACGGATATACGCACCTCGGTCATCGTATACGAACAAGACGTGACCCTCTCGTTCGTGGATGAACTGAACGAACGGATACGTTGTGAACTCTCCGTTCAAACGAGGCTTTGATTTTGTATAAAAATCTTGATAACAAATCGCCTCGAGGAGTGGTCGCACACGGATTTCGGACTTGTCTGCTACCGGCACGGTGAACATCCATAACGGTTCGTCATCGAATGTGCACGATGTGGCGGCCGTCTTGAAGCGCACCGATTTGTCCCGGATATAACGGAACAAGAGGGTCGGTTTGACGGGCTGTCCATATACATGCCAAACGATCCGGATGGGGTCGCCCTCTTCGAACAACGCATCAAACAATTGCTGGGCATGACGAACGACTGCCTCAAAATATTCAAGATTCAGTTCATAGGATTTGATATCAACGTAAGGTGACAGCGTGTCCTCGAGTTCGATGTGCTCGGTCAACGCTTCACCTGAAAATTGGTCAGGTCGTAAGACTGACATCGGCATATCCCCTTTCTATTACCCATTATAAGGAGGTTCTTTCAATGCAACAACGGATCATCAATGGTGACGAACTCACACCGGTGGCAATCTTCCACCGACTACAAGGTGGACGAAAAGTATTACTCGAAAGTCGCGCGGAAGGCAAACACGGCCGCTACTCCATCATCGCGGCGAACCCGGTCGAGACGATCCGAGTCGATGGGAATGACGTGACAGATGCAACAGGGACAATCTATGCAGACGACCCGCTCCATGCCTTATCCGAACGCATCACACGTGAAGACTTCACTGCACCTTACCCGTTCATCGGCGGTGCCGTCGGCTATATCGGTTATGACTTGCTTCGGGTGTATGAACCGATCCCGAACACGCCGACCGTAACGCGTGATTTGCCGGACGCCCTCTTCCAACGCTATGAGACGGTCGTCTTATACGACCACCTCGAGGAACAGGTCATCCTGATCGATACGAGCGAGTCGGATGCGACGATGCGACTCGAGTCCATCCGGGAACAGCTCGAGACACCGGAGACGCACGCCCTCGAACGGGTCGTCCGGACGAGCGAGCGCATCTTGACGCCGAAGGACGAATTTATCGACCGTGTGCTCCAGGCAAAAGAGGCGATCCTTGCGGGCGAGGTGTTCCAACTCGTCTTGTCACAACGAATCGACGCAACGTTCACCGGGGACCCGTTCCACTTTTACCGGACGCTGCGGAAACAAAATCCGAGTCCTTACTTGTTCTACATCGACCTCGGGGAAGCGATCGTCCTCGGTGCTTCTCCTGAAAGTCTCGTCCGGGTCGAGAACGGCAAAGTGACGACGAACCCGATCGCCGGGACACGCCCACGTGGGAAGACCGTCGAGGAAGACATACGTCACGCGGAGTCACTCCTTCAAGACGAGAAAGAACTCGCCGAGCATCGGATGCTCCTCGACCTCGGACGAAACGATATCGGGCGGGTCGCGAAAGTCGGTACGGTCACCATCCCGAAACACATCGAGCTCGAACGATTCAAAAACGTGATGCATCTCGTCTCGGAAGTCGAAGGTGATTTACGTGACGATGTGACCCCGATCGACGCCCTCCGTGCCTGTCTTCCGGCCGGTACCGTGTCCGGAGCTCCAAAAATTCGGGCGATGCAGTTGATTGACGAGCTTGAGACGGTGAAACGAGAAGTCTACGCCGGGGCGGTCGGCTATCTCGACGTCCGGGGCGGATTCGACTTCGCCCTTGCCATCCGGACGATGGTCGTCCAAGGTGACACGGCCCATGTCCAAGCAGGCGCCGGCATCGTCTATGACTCAGACCCGGTATCGGAATATGAAGAAACGCTGCATAAAGCCAAATCCCTTTTGGAGGTGTTCGCATGATTCTCCTCATCGACAACTACGATTCGTTCACGTATAACGTCTATCAGGACGTCGCCCGCTTCAGTGACGTCTGCGTCATCCGGAACGATGAACATAGTATAGAAGAAATCCGTCGCATGAACCCGAACGGCATCATCCTCTCCCCCGGTCCCGGTGGTCCCAAAGACGCTGGTGTGTCGCTCGCGGTCGTTCGAGAACTTTCCGGCTATATTCCGATTCTCGGGGTCTGTCTCGGCCATCAGGCCATCGCCGAGGCGTTCGGTGGAGTCGTCGGACGGGCGAACGAGGTGATGCATGGGAAAGTCTCACGGATCAATACGGTGCCAAGCGTCCTCTTCGAAGGGTTATCGATGGACGTCATGCGCTATCACTCGCTCGTCGTACAAAAGACCGAACTGACGGTCACGGCCGAGACGACAGACGGTGTCATCATGGCACTCGAACACCCGACCCATCCGACGTACGGTGTCCAGTTCCATCCCGAGTCGATCGGGACCCCGGACGGACGTGGCATCTTCGAACGATTCGTCAAGTTGTGCACGAAAAAACCGGGGCACGTGTCCCCGGTTTGAGTATCAACCTAAAAAGTCTTCTCGTTGAAAATCATGCTTGTCGATCTTGATGTTGTCACATGCCACCCCGTTCGACCGAAGCACCTGAATCGTTTCACGCAACAGCTCATCACTGCCAACGATATAGAACAAGGCGTCCTTGTCGGATGCCATCATCTCCACGCGTTCGTAGTAATCTTTCCGACTCGGCACGAACTCTGACGTGAAGTGCTCGTTCGATTCGAAGACGTCACCGAACAAATACGCCTTCGACGAATCGACGTTCAACGAATGGAGATGCGGGACACCTTCCCCGTTCGCCAAGTACTCGAGGACGACCGGACGGAATGTCGCGAGTCCGACACCCGCCGATAAGAGGTAGACGTTCTTCCCACTCCGTTCGAGCGGGACGTTCGAATGTGTCTTGAACAAGGCGACCTTGTCCCCCGGTACCATGTCACGAAGGATCGATTTGAACGTTGAGCATTTGGACTTGATGCGGGTCGTGATCCCGATCGCTCCTTCGTGCGGCAATGTGGAAATCGACATATGGCGGACGAGACTTCGGTCCGGCTTGTCCCCAGCGTTGAACCCTTCGAGCGCGAGATGCGTATGCGCCCCTTCCTGCCACGTGAACTCAGGTGGCAAGGCGAGATGGAACGTGTATGTATCCGGTGCCTCGTTTACGACTTTAGTGATCGGTGTCCAGTCAATTTTCATGTGAATTCTCCCTTTCGTTAATACACCGCAATCGGCCCATACGGCCCTTCGATGATTTCCAGTTTCGTCTCAAAAATTTCGGATAAAATCTTCGCGTCCATGATCTCATCGACCGTTCCAAACGCAGCGATCTGTCCGTCTTTCATCGCACAGATGCGGTCCGAGTATTTCGCCGCGAAGTTGATGTCGTGGAGCACCGTGACGATTGTCCGTCCGAACTCGTCGGCGACGTGGCGCAAATACTCCATCATCTGTACCGAACGAGCGATGTCTAAGTTGTTGAGCGGTTCATCGAGGAGGACGTATTCCGTCTCCTGACAGAGCACCATGGCTACATAGGCACGCTGCCTTTGTCCTCCTGAGAGCTCGTCGAGATAGCGGTTCTCGAGCGCGGTCAAGTCGAGGAAGTCGATATATTTCGAGATGATCGCCTCGTCCTCTTTTGTGAGGCGCCCTTTCGAGTAAGGGAAACGTCCGAACCCGGCGAGTTGTCGGACCGTGAGCCGTGTCACGAAGTGGTTCTCTTGACGCAGAATGGTGATGATTTTCGCCAAGTCTTTCGACTTCGTGCTCGACACGTCCATGCCGGCGACTTGGATCTGACCCTCGTCTAAGTTGAGCAACCGTCCGATCATCATTAGTGTCGTCGATTTGCCCGCTCCGTTCGGTCCAATCAATGAAGTGAATCCGGCTTTCGGGATATCGAGCGTGAGCGGTCCAATGTGGACATCGTCTGTATACGATTTTTTGACTTGTTCGATTTGAATCATAGCGACCTCTTCCTTAGAATGACAGCCAAGAAGATGAGTCCGCCGAACAGTTCGATGATGACGGAGACGACACTTGGCGTCTGGAATATGTGATACATAAAGAAATATGCACTCGTCAGGACGAAGAACCCTAGGGCGAACGCCATCGGAAAGACGTACTTATGGTCATACGTCGAGGCGACCTGATAGCTGAGCGTCGCGACTAAGAATCCGAAGAACGTGAGCGGTCCGATGAGCGCAGTCGAGACGGACATGAGGAGTGAGATCAGGACGAGCGTGTAAATGACGCTCCTCCGATGGTTCACCCCGAACGTCGTCGCGACGTCCTTGCCGAGTGCGACGATATTCAATCGATTCGAGAACAGGAACAAGAGTGTCCCGGCGATGACGACGATCGGGATGACGATGGGAAAGTACGCCACGTCGGCATTCGTCACCGAACCGAACAGTCGTGCCTGCAGGATATCGAACTCGGACGGGGCGAGCATGCGGCGCATGAACGACGACACCGAGTTGAGACCCGTCCCGATGATGATCCCGATGAGCAACATGAGCTGCAGGTTGGCGTATTTCCCTGACAAGAGCCATCCGTACAGGAGGAGACTCATCGTCACCATGAGGCCGACCTGTGTCAAGAAGGCGCTTGTCCCCGAGAAACCGATCAACGCCCCTGCCCCGAAGAAGAACACCATGCTCGTCTGAATCGTCGAGTAGAGCGCGTCGAATCCAAGGAGCGATGGCGTGATGATGCGGTTGTTCGTCACGGAGTGGAATGCGACCGTCGCAAGACTTTGACAGAGTGCCGCAATCAGCATCGTGACGATGGCGACGATTCGCCGTTCCACGACCGGCACGAATGACGGAGAGTCTATCGGGACCGGATTGTTATAAAGGAGAAGCCCGAGCGCACACAACAGTCCGCCGAGAATGAAGGCACTTAAGAAGAGCCAATAGCGTCTGCTCGCCCGTTTCGATTGAAACGCCGAGGCGTGACGTTCTTCTCTCAATTCCCCAATCGAGACTTCGACACCGTCTCGTTCCATGACCGTACTCATCGAACCCCTCCCTTCTTCCGTTGTCGCATCAAGATCATGATGAAGACGATTGCCCCGACCGTCCCGAGAATCAGTGAGACCGGGAGTTCGAACGGCATGATGATCGTCCGTGAAATCAAGTCACTGACGAGAATCGCACCCATCCCGACAAGACAGACCCATGGAAGGTTGCTGCGCAAATCATCCCCACGGAACATCGAGACGAGGTTCGGGACGATGAGTCCAAGGAACGGTAAATTCCCGATGACCGTCGCCACGACACCGACCGATAAGGCGATGAGCCCCGTCGCCATCATCATGAGCTGGTTATAGTTCACGCCGAGACTCGTCGCGATGTCTTCACCTAACCCCGCGAGCGTCAAGCGATTCGCCAGTAAGAAGATGAGTACCGTCACGACGATGATGACCCATAGATACTCGTAGCGCCCGATTTGCACCGAGGCGAACGAACCGACGAACCAGCCCTCGATCGCCTGGCTTGCCCGGAAGAACAGACCGAGGAACGTCGAGATGGCGGAGATGACCGCCCCTAACATGAGCCCGATGATTGGCACGATGAGCGATGAACGAAGTTTGACCGAACGTAAGAACCAGAAGAAGACCATCGTCCCGATGAACGAGAAGACGATCGCCCCGGTCATCCGCATCATGAGGCTCGGTGCCGGTACGAGTAAATAAACGGTGAGCAGTCCGAGTCCCGCCCACTCGAGCGTCCCCGTCGTCGTCGGTTCGACGAGACGGTTTTGTGTGATGAGCTGCATGACGAGCCCCGCCATCGCCATCGCTGCACCCGTCAGCATAAGGGCGACCGTCCGTGGGACTCGGGTGATCCAAAACATATCGAAGCCGTCTGTCCGTGACAGATCATACACCCCGGTAAAGAGCGACAGCACCGCCAAACCGAGGACGATGATCACGGTGAACACGAACGACTTCGTCCACAATCTAGAAAAGGAGGGCTGAGACATCGTCTCAACCCTGGCTGTCAATGGTTTTTGCATGACGGAACCTTACTTCGCGAGCGCTTCCGTGACACTGTTGAAGAATTCCGCGTACGTTTGAATCGATTCATTCAAGTACGTGTCTTTCGGGGCATAGACGATTTGCTCTTTCGACACAGCCGTCGTCTTTTGAAGCGCAGGTGCGTTGTCGATTACGTCTTCTGCTGGTACTGCGCCTTCTGCGTCACCGAGTGGTGCGTCACGGTCGAGAACGAACAACCAGTCCGGGTTGCTTTCTGCGATGGCTTCGACGGATACTTCGTCACCTTCGTGGTCACCTGTCTTCTTCTCGACTTCAAGAGCTGGGACCCATCCGAAGATGTCGTACATCGGTCCGAACACGCGTCCCGTTACCGGAGCTGAGAACCCGATGTCTCCACCCGATACGATGACCGACATGATTGTATCTTTTCCGTTGTATGCCGCTTTCGCGTCTTCGATCGACTTGTCGAGGTCAGCGACGATGGCTTCAGCTTCTGTGTTTTTGTCAAAGATTTTTCCGAGTGTGAGCGTCGTGTCTGTCAATCCTTTGACTAAAATCTCACCCGGTGTACCTGAGTCTTCTGGGATCTCGATGTTCAAATCGATGACCGCTGCTTCTGGAACCAACTTTTTAATGTCCTCGTAGTAATCTGCGAAACGTTGACCGACGATGACGACGTCCGGGTCAACTCCCGCAATCGCCTCTAAGTTCGGCTCGAAGTGCATGCCGACGTCCGCGATGTCTTTGTCTGATGCATATGGCGACTCTGCTGGAAGGAGTCCGATTGGTGCCGCCACCAAGTCGATATCCCATGCTGCCAATGTTTCAAACGTCCGGTTATCAAGGGCGACGACCTTCTCCGGGTTGACCGGTACCTCGATTGTGCCATGTGCGTCTGTAATTTCGACCGTCTCTGTCTTTGTTGCGCCGTCGACGTTTTCTTCTTTCTTCGTCTCACTCGTTCCGCCACATGCGGCGAGTACGAAGACGAGCAACGTCAACATGAGTGAAATCTTGAATTTCCCCACTTCATCCATCTCCTCTGTATGTAAGTTTCAATGATCCTCGCACCAAAAAACGAGCCACGTTGGTTATGTATGTCTAGTATCGTATTCTCGTTATCAGTGATAATGATTATCATTGTCGTTTTCATCAAGTAGCATAACAAACAAAAAAAGGATACGCAATGCCAATTTGACAAGATTCGGATAGGAAAATTTTTCTTTCTATAGATGCACGCACAAAAAAAGAAAGTGGGAGGTCCACTTTCTCGGTTGGGTTCATGCGATTTAGTTTAGAGTTCAATCGTTATTGTGCCGTGCCCTCTTTTTACCTCGAAACACAATATAGGTGATGAACCATACACATGTGATTGTGAACGCCAATAATACGGTTTGTGTCATCCCTCTCGGTAGAAGGTCTACCACGAAAAATAAGGATAAGATGACCGAAAAAATGAGATGTCCAAATCGTAAATCATCGTCCAAATCTCGCCAATAGATGATTAAAAGGACGATTGCTATCGGAGCCACGAGGGCTGCTAATATGAAAAATGGTACACGACGCATTAGAAACGGAATGTTCTTAGGTTCATCCATCTATCTCATGCCTCCGAGATTCCGTTCGCCAACAGCAATAAGAAAATCCAAATCGACAACGGGATCATCAACCCGGTTGTCGCAAGAAGTGTGTACATTTTTATGATTCGATCCTTCATGAACAGTCCCCAAATCAACGTGGCGAACAAGGCGATGTCAATCGCGAGATAAACCCAAATGACCGTCATCAATTCGAGATTCGGGAATACCCGACCGTTCAAGGTGAAGAAGGTGATCACCGTCAATAGGAAGAGACCGAGCGTGGCGTAGAGTGGTGCGTATCGCCTCTTCATACGAGCATCGCCCGCTTCCGTTTGACCATCTCCAGGCAGCGGCGGACACACGTATCGACATAGCCATCCAATTGATTAGGGAGGAACATCGTGTATGTCCCCTCCTCCGTCATCGCCGCGTCCCGCTCGACTTTCTCGACCAGTTCAACGAGCTCTGGATTTCCTTTCAAGCGTTCAAAATCGAACGTCCCGAGGCGTTCCGACAGCCGAGCATTGTACGCATCAAAGTCCGCATAATAGGCCGCCTGTTTTGACGGGTCCTGGGTGATGAGCTCTTTCAACCAACCTTTATAGAATCCCTGCAACCAGATCTCATCCGCGACGAGATGCGCGTAATAGCCGAGTCGATACGAGAAGTCTTCCTCCTTGCTGTCAATCCAATATTGGGACAAATCCAAGCGACGAGATAAATCATCATGGCGTCCCGTATAGTAATGGGATGCCTCTTTTTCTGTCGTTGCATCCGGTGCGAGACTTCCGAGCAAAAATGCGACCTCATCAATCTCCGATAACGCTGGTAACATCTCGTTCGCGATGACGAGATGCATCAAATGTGAACCCATGTCACGCCCCCTTTTCCCTGATTATTCCATCAATGTTCTATCTCGACAACCCCTCGCAAATTTTGATAGACTAACTTTACTGAACGGTCAGTTAAGTAAAGAGAGGTGTGATTGGATGAGTAAAAAACAATTGTTGCTACAGACTGCCGCCCAGATGATTCGAGAGGACGGGATCAGTCAGTTGTCGCTCGAACGATTGGCGACGAAAGCAGGAATCACGAAAGCCGGAGTCCTCTATCATTTCGACAATAAGGCCAACTTATTGCGACAGATGAACGAATTCGCCATCGAGACGTTCGAGAAACGAATCACCGCCCATCTATCGGACGGTCCATATTCGTTTACCCGTGCCTATGCGCTGGCGACATTGGATGATGTCGATCACGGAGATATGGACCTCGTCGCCGTCTTTATCTCCTCGCAAGAGGATGCGACGAGCGAGTCGATTTGGAGTGACGTGTCGACCGGTTGGGACGAGCGATTCGCTGTCGACGGGCCGGACCAGGATGCGATTTTAAAACTTCGCCTTCTCTGTGACGGCTTTTGGTTCGCTGTCTTGTATGGGTATAGCGAATCGTTCAAGGACCGTGCGGCGACACTCATTCGGGAAGCATGTGACGAGTTGCTTCAAGGAGGATTGTAATATGGGATTCATCTATTTGATCGGGGCCATCGCCTCGGAACTGTTCGGGTCGAGCATGTTGAAAGTGAACGCCACCTCCACGAGTCGACTCCCGATTCTCGGGGTCGCCTTCGGTTATGGGACGGCGTTTTATCTCTTATCACTTGCCCTCTTCACCATCCCGCTCAGCTTCGCGTATGCGTTTTGGAGCGGGGTCGGGACGGCACTCACGGCAGTGATCGGGTTCGTCGTCTTCCGTGAACAGATCAGTCGTCAAAAAATTGCAGGGATTGGGCTCGTCATCATCGGGCTCGTCTTGATGAAAGTGTGAGGTGAATCGGAATGCAAGCCTATCTTTTACTCTTCTTTTCTATCGGATTTGAGGTACTCGGGACGTCGATGTTGAAACTGTCGGATGGATTCACGAATCTCGTGCCGAGCGCCATTCTGTTGGTCAGTTTCGCCGCGTCGTTCACCCTCATGGGCATCGTGTTGAAGACAATCCCGCTCAGTATCGCCTATAGCATCTGGGCCGGACTCGGGACCGTGGCGACGGGACTCATCGGGGTGTTTGTTTACGGGGAAGTTCTTTCGGCGTTGAACGGAATCGGTCTCTTGTTGATCGTCCTCGGCGTCATCGTGATGAATCAACGGAGAGAGGAAGTCGTGACATGAACGAGTTGGCAGATCACCTTCAAACACTAGAAGAAGCGTTATTGACGACGGAAGTCAGGCAGTCGACAGAGCGATTGCGTGAACTGTTGACCGACGACTTCTTTGAAATCGGTAGCTCGGGACGGTTGTTGTATCAAGACTGGGATCAGACGGCACTCCAGCTCGACCCGATCGAGGCGGTGTTATCCGAATTCACGCTGCATCCGTTGACGGAAGGTCACGTTTTGGTGACGTATCATCTCGTTCAACCGGTATTGAATCGCGAAACACGCCGCAGCTCGATATGGGTATTCGTGGACGGACGTTGGAAGATGCGATTCCATCAAGGCACGGTTGTCCCGCCAGAGGCAACTTGATTGCCGAACGTCCTCGCCATCCGCTACTCTGAAATGGAATCTAAGCGTGACGAAAGGAGCAGTTTCTTTATGAAAATTTTACTCGTTGGGGCAAGCGGTACGGTCGGTCAGGCCGTCGCAAAAGAGTTGGAGAAAACACATACAATCATCCGGGCTGGACGTAACGGGGCGGACGTGCAAGTCGACCTCACTTCCGAAGACAGCATTCGCCACATGTATGAAACGGTCGGTCGGGTCGACGCGGTCATCAGTACGGCGGGTAGCACGCATTTCGGTCCGCTTTCCGAGATGACGCCGGCAGATAATCAGAAGAGTATCGACAGCAAAATCAAAGGACAGGTCAACCTCGTCCTTCTCGGGCTCGATCATGTAAACGATGGTGGTAGCTTCACACTGACGAGCGGAATCTTGATGGACGACCCCATCAAAGAAGGCGCATCGGCGGCACTAGCGAACGGGGCCATCAAAGGATTCGTGACCGGTGCGGCGATTGAGATGCCACGGGGCATCCGCATCAACAACGTCAGCCCGAACGTCCTCGTCGAAGCACTCGATTCGTATGGTCCTTACTTCCGTGGTTACGCGGCAGTACCAGGTGAACGGGTCGCCCTCGCCTACGTGAAGAGCGTCGAAGGCGCGCAGACTGGACAGACGTACGAAGTGTATTAACAATGAAGCATCTCTTCAAGAGGTGCTTTTTTCGTACCTTGCACTTTATTTTGTCTCCCTCGTCCGGAAGATTCCGCTATACTCGGGGCATCTTATGCCCGAGAAAGGTTGAAGTTTCATGAAAGACAAAACGTTTCGCGCCCTTTATCATATCCCTCCTTCTTTCGTCGAACACCCGCTCCAAAAGCGCATCCTTCAGGCGATCGGTCGTCCTCAAGAATCGATGGTCGAGGTCATCTTCCGCGTCGGTGGGTTCGGCACGTATGATGTGAGTACGATCACCTTTTTTGAGAGGGGCACCGTCCTTCGTCACATCGAGCGGTCCGACCGATCGATCACCGAGCCCTTTGAATTCGAATACTATGAGGGCGAGGAAGCGAAACAGATGCGTGTCGCGTTTCACCTGCTTGGAACGAATTGGTGGCCAACCGTATTCGAAGAACTCGAAGGGGTTCGCACTCTAGACGGTACGCAGTGGAGCCTCAGCGTATTCACGAACGGGACACTCATTCACGAGCATCATGGCAGCAACGCCTATCCGTCCGAATGGGAGCACGTGACTCGCCTGTTCGGTATTGAGTAATGAGATTCAAAGAGTATTAAGCAATTTTGATCATATCTTGTATATGAATCATTTTTCAAATGATTCATATACAATGTGGTAAAAAGGAATTGAGGATAAGGTCATGTGGAAAAACAAAAAAGTCATATACATTACTGTCCCCTTCGCTTTTCTTGTACTTTGGATGACATATTCAATCAATCAGCCTCCAAAATGGTTCGGACAATCAACGGATGGTAAATGGGAAGCGGACTTCAATAGTGAAGTGACTTCTCCAAAAGGGTATTGGAGCGGAAAAATCTATTCTGAACAGGACCACCGAGTTGAGGTCCAAACGATTGCTTTGAGTAAAAATGATAGACTCATTCATAATTTAGATGTCAATGAAACCGTAACAAGGAACCAAGAAATTGAGTATCTGTCTACAACAAAAACATTTTCTGATAAACAGGATGAATATGTCGTTCAAGTAACTTGGAAAGACTCTAGTGGCACTTATCAAGATGTAATCCACTTATCCCCTCATACAAGATATTTTGTTTTGCCGAAAGTCTTATTCGGTTCTCACTTGTCTTACTAACTTTTAATACACAAAAAATGGCTGGATGAAGTAAAACTTTCATCCAGCCATTTCTATATCTCTCCTATTTCTATTTCCGATAGGTCAGTCCGATATACTGCATCTTCTCGTTGAACAGACGTGGGTATGCCAGATAGCCGACGAGCGTCGCCGAGATTGAGGCGGTCGTCAAAATCAAGAACAGGATCAAGAGTTGATACAGGACCGCTTCCATCGGATCAGCTCCTCCGATGATGAGACCGCTCATCATCCCCGGTAGTTGGACGAGCCCCATCGTCTTTTGCGCCTCGACAGTCGGAATCATACTCGTGCGAATCGCATTCTTCAAGCTGCGGTCGATGGCCACTTTCGGTGTGCCGCCGAGTGAAAGAATGAGTTCGATGACGTCGTCACTCCGCTCGACCTCGTCTTTGAACTTGTTCAAGAACAGGAGCGACAACACCATGCTGTTCCCGATGACCATCCCGCTGATCGGAATGACCTTTTCCGGCTCAAATGGGATGATACCGAGTCCGAGCATGAGTCCCATCGTCAGCGCTTCGATCGTCACGAGCGTCAAGACGATGATCCACATGATACCCGGAATCCCATCACCTTTCCGTCGGATGTTTTGTGTCGCTGCGACAATCATGAGTAAAATCATCAACAGCATGAAGATCGGACTGTCGCTCTCAAAGACGAACGTCAGGATATAGCCGATGATCAATAGTTGAATGATGGAGCGGACGGTCGCAATGATAATATCACGCTCGAGTCCAAGTCGTAGGACGAGTGTCAAGGCAAGCGGGATGACAACGAAGATGAGCGCCGTCGCGAGTTCAATATATGACATCAATCTTCCCCCCTGACGAATCGTTGGATGACGGGATTGTCCGACTCATCGATGAACGATGCGTCCCCAAATGCAAGTAGTTCCCCGTCCTTCAAGAACCACATGTCGTCACTCACCCGCCGTGCCTGGTCGAGGTCATGGGTGATCCAAATGACGGTCACACCGTATGATTGTTGCAGTTTTCGAATGAGTCGCTCGATCTCTTTCACCGTCCGGTAATCAAGGCTCGCCGTGATCTCATCGAGTAAGAGCACGTCCGGTTTATTGACGAGCGTCCGGGCGATGGCGACCCGACTCCGTTCCCCACCCGATAGTGATTTGACGGGTTGGTCGAGGAGCGCCTCACTCAAGTCGACGCGATGGAGCAATTCGGCAGCCCGATCGCGGTCAAGTGTCTCGTCGAAGATGGCTTTCGGGAGATTCAAATTGTCGTATACGGTCCCTTGAATCATGGGTGCACTTTGGAACGCCATTCCGATTTTCTTTCGTAGCTCGAGGATGTCCATCTCCGCGATGTCTTCCCCTTTAAAAAGAATCGTGCCCGTATCTGGTGACAGCAATCCGTTGATATGCTTCAGACACGTCGTCTTGCCGGCGCCGCTCGGTCCGACGAACGTTGTGATTCGTCCTTCTCGAAACGGCCCGGATACATGGTGCAGGATGTCTTGATGACTCACATCTTTGAATTCAATGATTGACATGCTTCTCTCGCCTCCTGGTTCTAGTGTACAAAAAAGAGAGGATGAGGTGGTCAAGAATGCAGTCTGTAATCGGTTGTTGCGAATATAAGAGATTCGTACTCAGTTTTGTTGAACATAGTCATTCACACTCAAAATGACCATGTTTCTTTTTGTTACAGGTTAAACGAACAAAGCGCCCGACCGTTTCCATACGAAACAGTCGGGCGCTTTTATTAGTTATAATCCCGTTCAATGACGAAGCTCGTCTTGTCCCCGCGGAAGTAGGAGCGTGAGTATTCAATCGCCCGTCCCGACTCATCCTCTGTCACCGTCTCGATATGGAAGCACGGTGATCCGAGTGGACAGTCGAGGAGCGCACTCACCTTCTCATCAGCTAAGGCAATCTCCAATGCCTCCGTCGTCTTCGCGACATGAACGTCATGGACCTCCGCTAGTGTCCGGAAGAGTGAATGCTCCGCCTGTTCTTTCGTGATCCCCGGTGCGATCTGCCACGGGATGAACGAGACCTCATACTGCGTCGGTTCCCCGTCCGCATGACGGATTCGCTCAATCTTTTGAATCGGGGCGTTGTCTTCCGCTTCAAACACCGATGCGATTTGACCGGAAGCCGAGATGACCGAGATGTCGATCAAGGCGACTTGCCCACGTTTCCCTTGAACGGCAAGCTGGGCCGCATAGTTGTTCGGCGTGTACGACAACGTCTGTTGTACTTTCTTCCCGGCGACGAACGTCCCGCGACCTTGTTGACGGACCAGATAGCCTTCCGTCGTCAACTGGTTGAGGGCGCCACGCACCGTCGTCCGGCTCACATCGAACTCCTCGCAAAGCGCGTATTCGGTCGGAAATTTTTCCCCTTCTTTATAGTGCCCACTCTTGATGCGGGACAACAATTCATCCTTGATTGCGGTTTGGAGCGTCGATTGCGACATGCCTCCATCTCCTTTACGTTGGGTTGGTTCCTTTATTGTGATACAGCAAGCATACAAATGCAAATACAAAAACTTATTTGTATTATTTGTATTTTTCATATTGCCGAAAGTTGTATCATTTGTTATATTTGTTACGACAAAAAGAAATCGCTTTCAAAAGGAGGAGTTGGCACCATGGCAGTCAAGGTCGTCATCATCGGCGGTGGGTCCAGTTACACCCCGGAAATCATCGAAGGATTGATTGATCGACAGGCAACGTTCCCCGTTCGGGAGATTGTGCTCGTCGATATCGAAGAAGGGAGGGAGAAACTAGAGATTGTCGGTCGTCTCGCTCAGCGGATGATTGAAAAGGCAAACGCCGAGATCACACTCAGTTGGACGCTCGATCGAAGAGCCGCACTCGTCGGCGCAGATTTTGTATCCACACAGATTCGGGTCGGTGGACTCAAGGCACGCGCGCTCGATGAACGCATCCCGCTCAAGCACGGCTTCATCGGGCAAGAGACGAACGGCGCAGGCGGATTATTCAAAGCATTCCGTACCATCCCGGTCTTGATCGACTTGGCAAATGAAGTCGCCGAGATTTGTCCGGATGCCTGGCTCGTCAACTTCACCAATCCGGCGGGCATCGTCACCGAGGCCGTACTCAAGCACTCATCTCATAAGAAGGTCATCGGTGTATGCAACATCCCGTTCAACATGCGAAACTCGGTCGCTGAGATCCTCGAGACACCTGTCGAACGAGTCGCGATTGAATTTATCGGATTGAACCACTTCGTCTTCGGTCGTCACGTATGGGTCGACGGCGTGGACCGGACGAGTGACGTCCTCGCCTCACTCAACTCAGGCAACGACTACTCTCCGGCGAACATCGTCGGTCTCGGTTGGAGCGAATCGTTCCTATCGTCACTCAGCATGTTACCGAACCCGTATCACCAGTATTACTTCCAGACGAAAGATGTGTTGAAGAAAGATCTTGAGGCGTACGCACAAAATGGCACCCGTGCCGAAGTCGTGCAACAAGTCGAGGCGCAGTTGTTCGAGAAATACAAAGACGTCGATCTCGCCGTCAAACCGGAAGAGCTTGAAAAACGTGGAGGCGCCTACTATTCAGACGCCGCCTGCAACTTGATGGACTCGATTCACAACGACCGCGGTGACATCCAGACGGTCAACACGCTCAATAACGGCACGATTCGAGATTTACCAGACGATGCGGTCATCGAAGTGAACGCCGTCATCACGAAGTCGGGGCCTCGCCCAATCTCCATCGGCGCGTTGCCGCTACCGATCCGTGGGCTCATCACGAACTTAAAAACGTTTGAACAGCTCGCCATCCAAGCGGCTGTATCTGGCACGTACGAGGACGCCTACCTTGCCTGCCTCATGAACCCGCTCATCCAGGACGAGAAACGGATCGACCCGCTTCTTAAAGAGCTGTTCACAGCGCACGAGGCGTACCTACCCCAATTTAAGAAGGAGGTTTACTCATGAACAAGTTTATTGAAATCGCGGGACGTATCGGGTCCCAAAGGCACTTAGTCGCCATCCGTGACGGATTCGTTTCCGTCATGCCACTCATCATCGTCGGGTCGCTCGCGGTCCTCATCAACAACTTCCCAGCCATCAACATCGGTGGTCTCTCACTCGACTTCGTCGGATCGATGAACAGTATGTTCGGCGAAGGTAATTGGCAAGGGCTTGGCGGTAGCATTTGGAATGCGTCCTTCGCGATACTCGGGCTCCTGATCGCCTTCTCGATCGGGTATAACTTGGCCCGTTCATACGGGATTGACGGGCTCGCGGCGGGGATCTTGTCGCTCGCCTCGTATATCATGCTCGTACCGGTCACTGCTGACTGGGGTCTCAACTTCGCATGGCTAGGCGCACAAGGTCTCTTCGTCGCCATCATCGTATCGATTGTCGTTACAGAAATGTTCCGCTACCTCATCAATACGAAACTGACGATCAAGATGCCAGAAGGTGTACCAGGTGGGGTCACCCGTTCATTCCAAGCGCTCATCCCATCAATGATCATCTTGACGGTTGTCGCAGGATTCCAGCTCTTCATGACGCTCGTCGTCGAACTCAGTGTATTTGAAGTCATCTTTAAAGCGATCCAACAACCGCTCCAAGGATTCGGCGACTCACTCCCGGCTGCCTTGCTCATCGCCTTCTTGAACCACATCCTTTGGTTCTTCGGGCTTCACGGGACGAACATCATCGGCTCGGTCATCGAACCGGTCTATCTCCCGCTCATCGAGCAAAACTTGGCTGCCTTCCAAGCTGGAACGTCAGCGTTTGATGTACCGTACACGGTCACAAAACCGTTCTTGGATGCGTTCGTCTTCATGGGTGGATCGGGTACGACGTTCGCGCTCTTACTCGCGATCTTCATCGTCGTCCGCAAACAACGGAATCACCCGTATCACCAAGTGGCAAAACTGTCGACACCAGCCAGTCTCTTTAACATCAACGAACCGGTCATCTTCGGTCTTCCGATCGTATTGAACCCGATCATGCTCGTACCGTTCATCTTAGTGCCGGTCACGCTCACCATCGTCTCTTATGTCGCGCTCTCGACAGGCATGGTTCCGAAGACAGTCGCCATCGTCCCATGGACAACGCCACCAATCATCAGTGGCTATTTGGTCACGGGCGGTAGCGTTCGCGGCGTCTTGCTCCAAATCGTCAACTTGTCGATTGCGACAGCGATGTATATTCCATTCGTCATGGCAGGAGCGAAGGCGATGACAGCCGAAATCAATAAAAACAAAGCTGCTACTGAGGAAGGAGAAAAGATTTCGTGAAAACCGAAACCATCCAAGAACTTTCGTTTATGATTATCTTACATGCCGGAAATGCACGCTCATCTGCATTCGAGGCTATCGCTGCCGCGAAACGCGGTGAAGCGGACGAAGCGGCGGCAAAGTTGAAAGAAGCCGACGCGGCCTTCTTGGACGCACACAAGCTACAAACGGAGCTGTTACAAGAAGAAGCACGGGGGACGACGAGCGACATGAGCGTCCTCCTCGTCCACGCACAAGACCATCTTATGACGGCGATGACCGTGAAAGAGCTCGCTGTCGAAATGATTGACATGATCACCCGTTTGAATCGATTGGAGGAAACGACATGAACATCTTACTCGTCTGCTCGGCAGGAATGTCGACATCAATCTTAGTGGAAAAAATGCGGAAGGAAGCTGCCGCACGCGGACTAGACGCATCCATTGACGCGATTCCGGAGTCGCGCTTGAAAGAACAGTCGAACGTCGACGTCATCTTGATCGGACCACAAGTCCGCTACCTCGAAGGCAAAATCAAGTCGTCCGTCGACGTCCCGGTCGCGGTCATCGATAACATGGCGTATGGGATGATGAAAGGCGACCTGGTCCTCGACCAGGCACTTGGTCTCGTCAATGCTTAAAACGTTCGTCCTCGTCAACGCCGATGACTTCGGCTTGACGACGGGTGTGAACGCCGGCACACTCGACAGTCACGTGAATGGAATCGTCAATTCGGCGACGATGATCATGAACGGGTATGCCGTCGAGGAAGCGGTCCGACTCGCGAAACAACATCCGTCGCTCCGTGTCGGGGTCCATCTCGTCTTGTCTTGGGGCAAACCGCTCGCCGACACGAGTGCTCCCCTCACGAAAGAAGATGGTACGTTCCGCTACACGAGCCGCTTCATGACTGAAGACTCGCCTGACCCGGAACTCGTCTATTTGGAGTGGAAAGCCCAAATCGAGGCGTTCCTTGCGACAGGACTTTCACTCGACCATCTCGACAGCCACCATCACATTCACGGTTGGCCGGTCCTGCACGACGTCATCATTCGTCTCGCTGAAGAATACGACACGACGTTTCGGGCCTTAACGACGCTCGGGTCACGCCGAGACTTGTGGGTGACCGAACGGTTCAGTGATCAGTTCTACGCGGATGGCGTCTCCCATGCGACGCTCGATGCCATCGAACCAGGACGATCCATCGAAGTGATGGTCCATCCGGCCGACCTCGATGATCGTCTTCCGAACGTCACCTCATACCTTGTACCACGCCTCCTCGAAAAACAGGTGTTGGTCGACTATGAACGCCCCGAATGGTGGGCATAAGAAAAGCGAGTTCCCATATGGGGACTCGCTTTTTTATAGGTCAAATGCTTGTTGAATCTGTGCCGCTGTCTCTTCTGGACTTAAGTTCGTGTTATCGATCCGGAGATAATGCTCGACGTCTAATTCCCCCGGACGTGAGTTCAATCGGTACATCGTCGCCGTCTGCTTCAGTTCCGCTTCGGACCAAGCGATGTCACGTTTCGACGGTTTATGGGTGAGGCGGTTCTCCGTCGTATTGCGCGCAAGGCGTTCCTCTATCTCGGCCTCGAGCTCGACATAGTAGATGTCCGCCCCGTGTGACTCGAACAAGCCCGTCACCTTCTTCACGTAATCCCAGTCCTCCTGCATGTCAAACGCCCAGACGAACGTGAAAATCATGCCGGGTAAATCACTCTTGGCGACCGCCTCGAACAGTTCTTGACGAAAGTGTTGGACGAGTCGCTTCCCTTCCGGCGTCCCGTAATTGAAGAACGGTCCGACGAGGTCGATCGTCATATGGTTATGGAATAATTTCAGTCCGGTTTTGTCAGCGAGCGCCTGTCCGACCGTCATCTTGCCGACGGCTTGTGGACCAAATAAGATGATGAATTTCATTGGATTTCCCCCTATATCTTTTGAAGATTTTATCATGTGACTTAAAATGTGTGACCCCTCCAAAATATTTGTTTACCTCTTTCCAAATGAAGGAATAAGCATAGCATCGAACTTTATGGAAAGAAGGTGCCCCCGTGACTTGTCCCCACTGCGGAAAGAAGACACGATCGAAAACGGTCTGTCCGACGTGTGGCCGCCGCTCACGTCGCACGATTTGGTTATTTGCCACCACATTCGCTATCGCACTCATTGCCTTTGTCACCTTCATTGGAAACGCCTATTTCACGGACATGCTACGTTCGACCGACTCGCTCGCCGATCAGGTCAACTTGCCGATTAGGGAAGATACGGTCTCCGCTGACGAAGCGACACCGGTCGACTTCGCCGCCTTACAGGACAGCCTCTTCACCGTCAGTTACGGAACGGGATTTTTGGTGAGCTCACGCGATGTCGTCACCGCCGCCTCGAATGTGGCCGGGTTGACGAATATCATCATGTACCATGACGGTGAGGCCGTCTCCGGCACCGTCGTCGGTCGGACGAAGCTCATTGCTGTCATTCGAATCGAAGAGACGGAGAACACACCATACACACTCACGCAAGCAATCGCCGCAGAGGACGAGACGTTGACCACCTTGACGATGCAAGAACGCATCAACGGTACGGTCACATTCGCCGAGAACGGCTATAGTCGAAACTTTGAATTGCCACGTCATGCGTATGGCAGTCCACTTCTTTCAGCATCCGGGCGAGTCGTCGCCATCCATTTGCGTGGGATCGCCTTGCCGACCGCACTATTTGAACAAGACATCCGTACGTTCATCGCAAAAGATGCACCGGCACCGCCACCTATCGAACTCGCACCCGTTGAACCGATCAAACCGGATTTGACAGAAGAACCGGTCGTCGTTCCGGAAACGCCTTCTATTCCTGAGGCACAACCTGAAATCCCACCTGTCACTGAACCGGAGGCACCGGTCGAGGAAGAAGTCGAAGAGGAGGTTGTGGAAGAGCCCGAACCGACGACCCCTGAAGTGACGCCAGAAGAACCTGCGGAACCGCCGAGTGAACCGGAGGAACCGACGGATCCACCGGAAACGGAAGAGCCGATTGAAGAAGATCCTCCGGTGACTGAGCCGGAGGAACCGAGCGAACCGGAAGAGCCAGCGGAGCCAGAAGAACCGACGACGCTCGAACCAGACGGGGATGAGGGCTCCATCGTCGAAGACGATCCGGACACTGAAGAAAACATAAATGAAGAAGAAAACGACACAAGCACTCCATCCGAATGATGGAGTGCTTGTTATTCGTCACGTGTGAAACGTCGTTGGAGATTGCCGAGCACCGCTCCTAGTCCGAGTAGTAGAATCGACAGCGCCCAGAACGGGAGCGCGTCTTGCAATAACCAGACGACGAGGGCACTGAAGCCGACGACGGCTCCAAGCCATAGAAAGTTCCGTTGTCCCATGTCATTCACCTCGTCTTCATCATAACACATCGACCCGACGTGCCGTCGCTTGCGGTGGCAAGGAGCGTGTCAACCGTTCATCATGCTCGACTCGAACCTGTTGTCCGATGAGAAGCGGTGTCTCATCCAAAAGAGGTCTCGCTACATGAAACACGATGCCGTCAAACGGTTCTGCTTCCCGCGTCGGCGTGACGCGGATTTTCTCATCCATCACCTCTACGACATATCCAGTGAACGTCGCCATGCCGTTCCCCTCCTTTCCAGTCCTTACTTTCCATTTCCCGTTTTTGCAAAAGATGTTACTCGACTGTGACAAGAACAAGTATAATAGAGCGACACTAGTACTTGTGAGGAGGACACCCTATGACACAAACGATCGATTTACACACCTCAGAGTTCCAGCGCACGTTCCTTGAGATGATGCTCCTCGCAGAATTAACGGAAGCTTATAACGCTGAAGCCATCAATGACATGGCGACACGGGGCGAGACCGCGTTCCCGGACGACCCATTCTTCCCGGCGATGCGTGCTTATCCATATATTCGAGAAGGTGACACCGATTCGGCCAATCCGTGGCTCGAGAAAGCGAGTTCGCTCGGTGACCACTACATTCTTCATATGTTAAAAGGATTTGTCAGTGAAGACACCGGGTTCACGTTCGAGGCGGAACAACACTTTCTCCGTGGCGTCGAACGCTATCCGGACGTCCCAATCATGCATCGCGCCCTTGCCGTCCACTACTTCGACCGCAAATTCCATGGCGAGGCCGGTCTTCATATCATGAACTATGTCCGGCTTGCCGGATTTGGTCCGGACACCGTCCCGATGTTGCTCGAATTTTTCCAAGTGTATGACGACATTCCGCTCGATATGGTCGATGAACTGATGAAGACGGCGAGCGGTTACTTAACATTAAACCCGCATGATCCGCATGCCCATTCCTTATACGCGTCTATGTGTAGCCATCGTTTCGCTGCACTGACGGCCGAGTTGAAGGACGATGACCCGCTTACCGATGAGATGATTTGGATGCTCCTTGAAGTCGAGAATCACGGGATGTGGAGTGCGACCTATGACCGCAGTGAAGAGCGGATGTTCCGCCATATGTTCGCCGAATACGTCGACAACGTCATTCTTCCGAACACGTCACAGTTTTATGTATGGCGCCTTCGGTTACGTTACTTGACACGTCGCCTGACACACCGCTTCACGGGTGGCTACTCTGTACCGACATCCTAAAAAACATCACGCCAACAGGGCGTGATGTTTTTGTTTATCCGGCATACGGTTTAATCGGTCCACGCAGGCTGAACGAGTAGTCCTCCGGATCGACAATTCCGACGACTTCGTCGCCTTCAAGTAACTCCCATAGGAACTCCGCCATCTCGCGCGCCGTATGATATTTCGCGACGTTCTCACTGTAGTCGAATCCTTCCGTATCGCGAGCCCGGTCGGCGAAGCTCGTCTCCGTTGCGGCCGGTGCGAGTACTTTTGCCCGAAGTTTGGCCCCACTCTGCTTCAACTCTTGTGCGAGTCCTTCCGTATATGCACTCACGAAGAACTTCGTCGCACAATACGTGACCGAGTTCGGGACGATTCGATATCCCCCGACAGACGACACGTTCAACAGCTGTGCCCCTTCGATATCATGATAATCTCGAACGTATAGATTCGATAAGACGGTGAGCGCCTCGATATTCAAACGAATCATGTTCTCGATTTTACCGAGGTCGACGTCCTTGATGAGATCTGCATCCCCGAATCCCGCATTGTTGATCCACGTCTCGATGTCGAGGTCCGCAAGCGATTCATATAATCCGTACACGTTCTCGCTATATGATAGGTCGGTCGATTTGATGATGACGTCACTGTCCGACGAGATCGATTTGATTTCATCACGCAACGATTCGAGCTCTTCTTTTCGTCTTGCGACGAGCACGAGCGACTTTCCCTTTTCAGCGAGCAACTTCGCTGTCTCATACCCGATACCTGAACTGGCTCCTGTAATGACCGTATACTTCATATAATCCACTCCTTTTTGTCGTTTACCTTGTTGTTCATTCCCCACTTTCTTCATCGCAAATCGTTTCGATGTGAACGAAAAAGCCCTGACTCCAAGGAGACAGGGCTTTCAACTTATGTCGTGAATCGACCAATCAGTGTCTGCAGGTCACTCGTCATATTGCCGAGTGATTCGGCGACACCGTTCAATTCTTGAATCATCGCGAGTTGGGCGTCAGCCGTCTCACCGACCGTACGCATCGTGTCGGCCATCCCTTCACTGTCTTGTGACATTTGAAGAGAGGACGTCGCAACTTGTTTCGTCGTCTCCGCAATCTCATGCGAGGCGATGCGGATATGTGACGTATTATCGACTGATGTCTCGAGCTGACTGACAATCTGTTCGAATGCGCGTGTCGCTCGTTCGAGCAACAACGTGTTCGTCTCGACGCGTTTCGCACTGACGACGTGTTGGTCGAGAACAGCGTTCGACTGTGTCTGAATCGACTCGATCAACCCGGCGATCTGTGTCGCCGACTGCTTCGACTGCTCGGCAAGTTTACGCACTTCTTCTGCAACGACGGCGAACCCTTTTCCTTGCTCACCGGCACGTGCCGCTTCGATGGCCGCGTTCAATGCCAACAAGTTCGTCTGGTCGGTGATCGATTGAATGACCTCGGTGATAAGGGCGATCTCGTCAGACTGTTGCTTCAATGCCGAAATCAATTCTCCCGTCAGACGTGTCTCCCGCTCCAGTGCGAGCACCTCGTCTTTCGCCTGAGCCATCGTCGCACCACCTTCTTCGGCGAGCTTCAAACTCTGTGACACGTCATCGTCAATCGAGCCGATCGAGCCAGCGATACGACCGATGCCTTCATCGGCAGCAGCCACCGCTTGAGATGTTCCAGTCGCTTCTTTCGCCTGCGCGACCGTTTCTTCCACGACTCGGTCGATGAGACGTGTCGTTTCCTCCGTCTGTGACGCCATCTCTTCCGTACTCGCATACAGTTCTTCCGATTGTGCTGTGATTTCCTGTGCGTTTTGGGTGACGCGGTCAATGAGTTCACGCAAATTACCCTTCATGCGGTTGAAGCCGGTCATCAATTGTCCGATTTCATCTTGTGTGAGCGCCTGAAGATCCTCACGTGTCAAATCACCTTCCGCGACTACTTCTACTTCTTTCGCTAAGAATCGCAACGGGGTCGTGACCATATGACTAATGGCATATCCGGCACCAAACATCAGTATCAAACTGACAACTGCGATCACGACTGAGTACCAAAAGGCACGCTCACCTGCCTCCTGCAATTCGGCTTGCATTGCAATTAACTGTTCTTCTGTTTCGGCTTGTAGCGTCTCACCTGTCGATGAGATGGATTTTGTCACGTCCGGCATGAGACGGAATACTAATCGATCGATTGCTTCTTGATCTTTTGAGTCAATCGCAGCGATGGCTTGAGTCGCCAACTCATCATATCCTGTCGCGTATCCGAGTAACGATTCATATTCCTTTCGTTCGGTCTCATTGTCCGCGAGTTCAATCAACGATTCGATGGCGGTTTTCTTCTCTTCTCCGCCCCGGCTGATTTGTTGTTTGCGCTCATCATCCTGTAGAAGCACATACCCGCGGACACCATACGCTTGACGGACCATCCCGAGCGCCAAGTCGTCTGCCGCTTTCATCTTCATGACATCGTTTGAAATCATGTGTTCATATTGACTCGTCATCCGGTCGAGCGTCCACAGATTGTATCCCATTCCAACGATTGTCAAAATTAGAATCAAACCGATACTCATCATGATTTTTCTTGATAACGTCCATTCGTTCAACATCTTTTTCACGTACTACGAGGAGTAATCTCCTCTTCCACCTCTTTTTCTCTCTATTTTTATGTATTGCCTTTTCTTTATCGGACACAACAGCCTAATTTGTACCAACAATTTGAAATTCATTTATGTATTGACCTATCTTTTTATTTTTTTGTACTGGGCACAAAAAAAGAACCAGACATCTGCCTGGTTCTGAGTCTTGCTTATAGCTTGAATTGCGCCACGCGATTCGAGAGTTCGGTCGCCCGTTTTTCTGTTTCGCCCATCTTCGCCTGAACGTCGTTGAAACGCTCGACTGAGAGTTGAACTTTCTCTGAAATCGACTGCGTTCCGTCCGCGCCTTCTGTCACGGTCGTCGCCACTTCTTGAATGACACCAAGAATGTTGTCCGTCATATGACGAAGTTGAAGCGCGTTACCTTCGAACGTCTTCGCCGTCTCACCGAACACCGTCGCATCCTGTTCATATTGCGTTGCCGACTCTTCGAGACGGTCGTAGTCGGCCATGACTTTCGTATTGAGGAACGTCAACATATCTTCCGAACTCGTATTGAGTCGTTCGACCGAATCGATGACCGTGTTTGACACGTCACGAATCTCGTTGACCGTCTGACGTGAGTTTTCCGCTAATTTGCGGATTTCTGATGCAACGACCGCAAAGCCGCGACCTGCTTCCCCAGCACGTGCCGCTTCAATCGAAGCGTTCAAAGCGAGTAAGTTTGTCTGGTCAGCAATCGCAAGAATAGCTGTCGTCAAGACACGAATCTCTTCAACCGACTGTGCTCCTTTGATGGCTTCCGCGAGTTCGACCTGTTTCTTCTCGATAATCGACACTGCTTCTGTTTTCGAAACAACGGCTTGCTCCCGCATCTCGTGCGCTCGAGCTTCGACACGATTTGCCGTTTCGGCACTCTCATTGGATAAGTCGACGATTGAATCGATCGAACTTCCCATTTCTGTCGTCGAGGCACTCATTTCTTGCGAAGAGGCTGCCGTTTCTTCCATACCAGCCGTCAATTCTTCGACCGTTCCAGACGTCTCTTCCATATAGTGACTGAGTCGCGTCACTTCAGCAGATACGTCTTTTGAAGACGAGAGAACGACTTTCGCTGTCTCGTCGACATCAATCATGATCTCACGTAGTGTCGCGAGGAATGTGTTGAATGAACGACTGACTTGTGCAATCTCATCATTCGACGTGACCGGAATCGTCATCGTCAAATCGCCACCTTGTGTCGCGAGTTCATCAAAGCGCGTCTGAAGTGTGCGCATCGGTCGGATAATCGAGCGCAACAGGCTGAGCCCGAGGAATAAGAGAATCGCTACAGCCCCGATGGTCACGGCAATCAATGCCATAAGAGACTGCATGAATTCACTTTCCATGTTCTGTCCGACACGTTGTGAGCCTTCCGAGTTGTAGTCGACAAGGTCCGCTAGTTTTTGTGTGAAGTTGTCATATGTAGACTTGGACTGCGCATCATAGTATGAGCGCGCCATCCCTGTGTTACCGGTCGAGCTGAACGTCAACATGTTGTCCGAGACGCGTTGATACATCTCCCATTGACGCGAGAAATTCTGGAATAGTTCTTTGTCTTCCGCACCTGAAGCCGTTTTTTCATACTTTGGTGCAATCGTATTGATTTCTTCACGAATCTCTTTCATCCGTGTCATGAGCTCTTCTTTTTTGGTCGCATCCTCTGTCACGATGTGATCGAGTTCGAGCGTTCGATAGTTTGCGGCGAGTGTGTTGAGTTCATGAGCATAATCGAGCCCTTTGTTCCAGTTATTGACGATATCATCCGCTTGACGATTCGCGTCACTCATTGAAAACAGTGCGTAACCACCGACGCCAAAGACCATGACGAGCGATATGATGACGAGCCCCCATAATTTTTGACGAATCGTCAAATTCTTTCCAACGTTCGCTCCGAAAGATGTCGTGCGTTCACGCTTCTCTCCGCGCTTCCATTTGAGTGTCGGTTTCCACGTCCATGTCGGTTTTCGTTTGATCCGGCTCAGTGCCTTAGACCATGTTGATTTCCATGCCATCTATGTATTCCCCTCTCAATCATGCAGTGTTTTCTATACTATCGACAATTTTCAGAAAATAATGAAGAGGATTGACCAAACTTAAAAAAGGTGACTCAAACTGCAAGAGTCACCTTCTGACTATTCAATACACAGATTTCGTTGTTTGATTCGTTCGATTCGCAGGCGTCACGACTTTGAATGTCAGTTTCGACCCACGTCGCTGCGTTCCGATATAGACGTTGGTCGTCGTCGAGCCGATGGACTTTTTGGCGACTAACTTACTGCCGTTGTAGACATATAGCGTGCCATACGGGACGTTCGTTCGCACCGCTACTGATTTTGTCGTCGAACGGATGGTCCCTGTGCTGATTGTCGGACGAATCCCCGACTTAACCACAACTGATTTCGCGTCACGATGAATACCCGACTTCGCCTCGAAATAGAGTTTCGTTCCAGCACGAGGACGGCTGAACGTGAGCGTGTAGGACCCATTTGCATTCGATTTTGTTGTCGCGATGACTTTCGAGCCATTCTTTAACGTCACGGTCGCGTTCGGTAGTGTCTTCCCGACCCGTTTCGTCTGTTCGTCCGTCAACGTCACCGATGGGATTGTCGCACTTGGTAGCCTATACGTTAGCGTCTTTCGTTTCGATCCGTATGAAGATTCGATGATGACTGTTGTTCCCGGTTTTGCCGAAATATGATATCGATTCGTCCCGACAACGCGAGTATAGAGTACGACTCCGTTTGAGATGAAATTGATATCCGTATTTGGATCGTGTGCCAACGTGAACGTCGCGGATGAAGACGTGAGGAGAACATCTTTCACCGTCAATACTTTTGGTGTGTCACTCGTCACTTTTTTCTCTAGCGTTTGGGTAAGTTCTGGACGAAAACTCGCAACAAGTTTAATTGTCTGGCCTTCGCGTAGCGGTTCTTTCAAGTTGATGACGTTGAGACCTTTCGTCAGGCGTTTCGCCGATTCGGATCTACCGTTACGAGAAACAGCGAGAACCGGGTCTAACTTGTCGTTAAATACGGTAATCGTCGTGTCACCTGTTTTTGGTGGTTTTGTCCACGTAAAAGATGGCATCGGATAGTCTTTCGTAACGTAGACCATCTCGTAAGGACGTTCTTGTCCAAGGACACGGAAAAAGATCCGGTATGACCAGGGTTGGTCAGAACTGTATGTCGTCAATTGCGCCACACCGTGTTCATCCGCCTGAACTTCTTTCACTTCAAATGCTGTTTTCGAATTTAATTGTCTTACTTCCACTTTTGCGTGAGGTTCTGTCTGGATAGAGACCCCTTCCATTCGAGTGTCTGTCAGAACTTTTGTTGGATTGTTGATTACCGGCTGTCCAAGCATAAATCTCTTTTTGACAGACGCTTCTGTTGCTTGACGGTAATCCCATGCATCAGAAACATATAGCTCGATTGTTTGATTTCCTTCGATGATTCCATTCGAGAGCTTGAAGCGACCAGTCTCGTCTGCTTGAACGGGACTCGAACACGTAGCAAACGATGCTTTTTCACACGAAAGATATACGGTCGCATTCGGTGCCGTCATTCCGCTAATCTCCCCGACTGCTCCGTATTCGAACGAGGTGTCGACTTGAAGCGGAAGTTGTTTGACTGGTTTGAACGACTTCCAATGGTCCAGCATGGCAAAGCTGACCTTAGCGGAGAACGATTGATCAAATGATGGAATCGTATAGCCTTCCGCGAACGATTGTGCCGACTCGACTTGTGTCACATCCGTCGGCAATTCAGCAACAGGCACCTTATGCTCGATCCCATCAACGGTTGTGATGGTCGCCATGAGTTGATATGCATGATTCAGCCACGTATGCCCCTCCTCCGAGTTGCCAGTAGCTTTCAACCACGTGTACATTTCTTTCGGTTTTTGCCCGAAACGTTCGATTGACAACAACCACTGGTCGTCTTGCACGAAATACCCATTCTCGATTAAATCGAACTCGCTATTCGTGTTGCGCGTGCGCAAGCTCGTCTCCGTGATGCGACCTTCCGCCAAATCAATCGTGACCATCGAATCATCAAACGTCACACCATAGTAAATCCCATCGTGATAGACCAATGACGTGAGATCGTAGTGGACCTGCCCGTTCAAATTGAGCGTTTGAATCGTTCGGGTTGCGAAATCGTAGACGTATAAATGATTGGATCCTTTCATAAAGAGTCGATCGGTCTTCGACTCAAAATCGATGGACAACGATTCATTCGGATACGTCGTTTTTCCTAATTCTTCTCCCGTGTCGAGTGAGAAGTGTGTGATCGACTTGTCGGACGTGTTGAATGCAATCAATTCATCAAGATTCGTCCCTAATATCAGACTTTGTCCCGAAATGAGCGGGTAAGTCCTTTTGACCGTTCCTTTCATATCCGTCAACGCCCACTCGCCTTTGTACGAATCACGCCAGAGCATCACGTCTCGACTGGCATCATACGATACGAGGTACGCCCGATATGGTGATTCCAAGGAGTCGATTCGAGACGTCGTTCCGTCTCGTTGGATACGGATGAGAGGTTGGTCATATTGCGGAACGGCAATCCATTCCTGTCTGTCTAAACTCGCAATCCACGAGCGAACACCTCCGTAGCTCCCCTCGTCACCAGATGAATGCGTCGTTAAGTCCCCGGGATAGTCAATGATAACGGTGGACTGATTATTCGGGTCATGCAGGCGCGTCTTCCCGTTCAGATAGTCTAGATAAAATGGTGACTGCGGGATGACTTTAATTGATTGTTCAAGTTTCGTCCCGGTTTCGATGACAGAAGCAGCCAACGCCTCCTGCTTTGGCAACATAAGCAACATCATCATCAGCATGATGGCATATAGATATCGTTTCAACTTTTTACAAACCCTTCCTTATTTTATTTATTTTTTGCTTCTTTTAATATAATTGTTAATTATGATTTTTGAAAGATAATTATGTAAATAAAAAGAAGCATCGCCATGGCGATGCTTCTTGACCTTACTTTTCACTCAATACGGTCTGCGTACCTTCAATCATCTTGATTTCGGTCCACTCCATCACGTTCTTTGCGAGCGGATCGTTGGCGACCATGAAGTCAGCAAGCGCTTCTACTTTTTGGGCTTCGACCGGTTGTTTCACGTTGTTCAAGCGGAAGCGTACGACCTTGTGGAATGCATCTAAAAATGAGATTTCAAGTTTTGTGTCAGTCATGGGTTATTCTCCTCCTTAAGATGTGGGTTAGACTAAATCGTATTCACGGACGATGCCGAGGTCTGCTCCCTCTTGAATGACGAGATCAATCAAGAGACGACCGAACGCATCAATCGTATCTGCCGTCAGGTCGGCACGAATCGGACCGAACCGTTGTGCTTTTTTTGTCGGTTTCGCTGTTTGTACGTCATGATGCGTCGTCAAAACGAACGTTGCTTTCTTCTCTGTTAAGACAGCCATGGGGGATGGCTCCTTTCAATAGGGGATTAGGTTTCTGATGCGGTCGAGGTATCCATTCGTTCGAGCAGCTGGATCATACGATCGAGCTTCGTCTCAATCCGATGAAGCAAATAGAGTGAGACAACGATAGGGAACCCCAAATTTGAGATGAGTTCGGGCCAACTCATGTGACCACCTGCTCATCGTGCCGAGGATTGGCAGCGGGACGAGTGAGGTTTTTCATAAGTCCTCCCTGTTAATACACTAGAAATTCTTGGGCCACGACGTAGTTGGCGAATTCCACATCAATCAGTGCCTTGATCAAGTCACCAAACTGTTTCATCCGTGCCTCATCCATCCGACTTCCAAGCGGTCCATAGCGGACGAGTTGCTTTTTCTCTTTGCCGTCGAGTTGTCGCCGGGTGTCCAAATAAAGCATCGTCGCCGTTTCTCGATATGCTGCCATCTGTCTCACCTCCTTTGTCCTTATTAACCGCTTACAAAGTCGAAGTGCTCATTCTATTTTTCTATAACAATAAGTGACGATAGTCCTAAACTATCTGAATATTTATTCATTTTTCAATTTCTGTCTACTTTTCTTGAGTTTTCATATTAAGTAGGGTATCTTAATCTTCGGCAGACAGCATTCAAAAATACGTCAAAAGTACCATGATTTATTCCCCACATTTGAAAAAACTGTAAGTTAAATTCTTGTAAATGGGGTACGATACGTAGGAGGGCATTTTTTTGAATTTCACTAGTCAGTCTTGAAGAAGGAGACATACACGATGAACAGCCTAGACCTCGCAAGCTTTGCCTCAATTCCTTCCGCTCAACACGACTTCGACCAAGCCGACCTGACGTTTTCAGCGACCGAATGGGATACATACCGACCGGAACAGGGAAAACTAATTTCGTATAAAGAGCAGCATCTAATGGTCTATCCGCTCAAAGAATTGAGTCGCGCCTTTAGCGTGGCCGGCATCCCACGCAGCCAACAGCAATTGATCAAATGGGAAACAGATGGCGTCTTGCCACCGACCCCATTTACGTTCGGCCGGAAGCGATTCTATACGGAAAATCAGATTCGTACCATTGTCGACATCGCACTGGAATGCGGATTGCGTCCACGAACACATGTGAAGAAAACAAACTTCTCTGAATTGGCGCATCATGAACTAACGTACATACTCAAACTTGAACTTCATGCCTAGGAAACTCCTCTCGTCTGAGTAGGCAAAAAAAAAAATCATTCGTCATGATGTTCGTGACGAATGATTTTTTTGTTACAACTTCTCAATGACTGGACGAGGAAGCTCTTCCCGTTTCACTTCGTCGTACGAGGTCACGGTATCTTCATCTTTGACATAAAGACGTAAGAACGCCCCCTCCCGAAGTTCTTTCCCGGCGGTAAAGGTGACTTCTTTCTGGTCACCTTCCTCCGTGAATGCGGATTGTGTATAAATGTAACGCTTCATCACATCGCCGTTCTCGAGCGTCGTCTCCTCCACATCCATCGCCCCTCCGATTTCAACGAAAAGGGTGTCCTTCCCAATTCGATTCCAATCCACCTGAGTGACTCCGACCACTATTAAAATCGAAACAATTGCAATTCCAATCCATTTTTTCATATTTTTCTCTCCTTATCGAATCGCCGTCATGAAGCGGCGAACTGTGATGCCATAATAGACCGCATAAATGGTCGTATAGACGCCCATCCACACGAGAACCGGTATCGTGAAATTCATGCTCAACAAGTTTGAAAACGCGATGAGCGCCACGGTCGCATGAAGAATCCCGAGCGCGTACGGGGCGAGAAATACGACGATGATCTGTTGGCGCACCGTCCGGCGCACGTCCCGATCGGATATCCCGATTTTCTGTAATATCGCATACTTCGCCCGGTCATCCTCTGCCTCCGTCATCGTCTTGAAGTAAATGACGCTACCTGTTGCAACGAGAAAGACGAGCCCAAGGAATGTCCCGACAAAGAGGAGCGCCCCGTTCATTGCCATCGTCTCGGCGTACACGTCCGGTGCACTCGAGAACGATTCAAGCCCGAGTCCCGCTAGACGCTCAGACTGTTCGCGCTGATCTTTGAACGACTCCGTGAGGGCAACGTGATACGTCTCGCTCGGCTCCGTCATCGTTTTGAACATGTCGTCGGCGACGACGAGGAACGATCCGCCGAACGTCATCACGTTGAGCGGTGATTCTTCAAGACGCGTCGACACGTCAACCGTCTGTCCTGACAGTTCGACCGATTCAAGATTCTCCGAGTAACGTTCGTCATAGAACGGGTCGACCCATACGACCTCATCCTGTCTGAACAGTGCCGGCTCTGCCACGCCGAGACCTTGCAGAAGATGGCGATATGTCGATTCATCGATGACCGCGAGCTCACGCTCTCCGTATTGCGCTTCCGTCCGAATCGTCTTTTGTTCGACACTTGATTCGAACGTCGCTCCGTTCACCTCGACCGCATCCCCTTTCCAGGCATACGTGTATGGTGTATAAGAGGCGACATTCTCTTCCGCGTAGTAGTAGACGCTAAAGATGGCACCTCCTGCCGTGATTGCTGTCGCGCTGATGATGCTGATCAACGTGAGCGTCTTCGCGTTCCCGCGAATGCGATAGAGGAGCTGTGATGTCGTCAACAAATTGAGTCGTTTCCACGACCAGCGCTCGTTCCCTTTCAACCATGTCAATGCGAAAATCAAGACACTGTGAAAGAGAAGCGCAGACCCGATGACACTCAATCCGATAATGAGAAGCGGCATCGCGAGTCCGAGCATTCGCCATAGCGATGACGTCATCAAATCTTGGAGCGCGAGCCAGTACGCCGCTCCAATTGTGAGCACACCTGTGAGTGCGACCCATCCTTTCGCCGTCGGAACTCCTTCCCCACTCTTATCCGCATGGAACAAGTCAATCAACTTGAAGCGATAGATGACGCGGTACCCTTGGAATGATGTGAAAAGGAAAATAGCAAGAAAGACAAGGAACGTCTCGATGAATGCCGACGCAGAGAAAGCGAATCCGATGTTCAAGTCACTGTCCATCAATCGCATCAACAGTTGCAAAAGCGCATTCGACCCGAACAGGCCGAGCACGATTCCAACGACCAAGGACACCGCTCCAATGACAATATTCTCAAACAAGAGCAAGAGTCCAATCTGTTTCTTTCGGACCCCGAGTAATGAGTAGAGCCCGACCTCTCGCTTACGTCCTCTCAAAAAGAAGGCGTTCGAGTAGGCGATAAACAAAGCGACGAACAACATGAGGATGAACGTCGACGTGCTCATCAACCCGCTGATCTTTTGCGATGTTTCCGCAAGCGCACTGATTTCATGACTGTGCTTGAGTGTCGCGAACGTGAAGTAGATGACGATGGAAAAGATGGTCGTCCCGACATAGAGTGCGTATCGCGACAGATTCCGTACGACGTTTTTCTTAGCGAGCTCAAATAGCGTCATCGACCGCACCGCCTTTCGCGAGCTCCTCGAGGATTGATTGGTAGAATGCGTCTCGTGAGGCGTTGCCGCGAATGAGCTCTTTCTTCAACTGTCCGTCTTGAATATAGAGGACTCGGCGGCAAAAACTTGCGGCGAAGGCGTCATGCGTCACCATCATGATGGTCGTCTCCGCTTCATTCAACCGAGCGAGGGTATCTAAGAGATCGGTCGCCGACTTCGAGTCGAGCGCACCAGTCGGCTCATCGGCAAAGATGAGTTTCGGGTCCGAGATGAGCGCCCGACAAACAGCCGTCCGTTGTTTCTGTCCGCCTGAGATTTGATACGGGTACTGCTCGAGGATCCCTTCGAGTCCGAATCGTTTCGCTAACCGTTCGACCTTTGCACGTGTCTCATGAACCGGCGTCTTCGAGACGGCGAGCGGGAGCAACATGTTTTCCCGGACCGTCAATGAATCGAGCAAGTTATAGTCCTGAAAGATGAATCCAAGATGGTCACGTCGGAAATCGGCAAGAGCCTCCTCATTCATCGCCGCAATGTCATCGCCTTCGACTAAAATCTCACCCGACGTCGGTGTATCGATTGTCGCGAGGACGTTGAGCAACGTCGATTTCCCAGCCCCGGACGGCCCCATGATTCCAACGAACTCGCCATGTTCAATGGTGAAGGAGACGTCATCGAGCGCTCGAAACGTCGCGTCCCCTTTCCCGTATGTCTTTTGAATCGCTTTTACTTGTAATAATGTTTCCATGTTCAGCACCTCTTTCTGTCCCTTACATTACGCCCTCTGTCTTAACTCCAACTCACGCGTACCTTACAAAATCCTTACGTGATATGCTTAGAAAGAGGTGATGACGATG
The DNA here is from genome assembly GCF_018617235.1 of Exiguobacterium sp. s132. Classification (GTDB taxonomy): domain Bacteria; phylum Bacillota; class Bacilli; order Exiguobacteriales; family Exiguobacteriaceae; genus Exiguobacterium; species Exiguobacterium profundum. The sequence goes on from NZ_JACSJU010000001.1 coordinate 1,669,686, forward strand.
GAACAGCCACGGATTCTCATCGTGGATGATGAACAAGATTTATGTATATTGATTCAACGCGCGCTTGAAAAAGAAGGATTTCATGAGATTCGGACCGCTCACACATTGAAAGACGGATTTGATGTCTTCGAGACGTTCCGCCCTCACTTGGCGATCTTAGACGTTATGTTACCGGACGGTGAAGGCTATCAGCTCTGCCAACAGATGCGAGCGCAGTCCAACATCCCGATCCTCTTTCTCTCTGCCAAATCGGAAGAGGTCGATAAACTGCTCGGTCTCGCCATCGGTGGAGATGACTACATCACGAAGCCGTTCAGTCCAAAAGAAGTGGCATTCCGTGTAAAGGCTCAGCTCCGACGGGTTTCAATGATGGAAGCACCAATGCCTGAGACGACGACCGTCGGCCCCTTTCAAATGAATGAAGACGAGACAGAAGTGTATGTGAACGGGGAACGATTGGAGTTGACGGCTAAAGAAGTCGGTCTTCTCGCCTGCTTTTTACGCAACCCGAACCGGATTCTCAGCAAGGAGACGCTCTTCACGCAAGTGTGGGGTGAGTCATTCTTCGGATCCGACAACACGGTCATGGTACACATCCGACGTCTCCGTGAAAAAGTCGAACCGAATCCATCTGATCCGACATATATCAAGACGGTCAAGGGACTTGGCTATCGGCTGACGGTATAAGGAGCGATCATGATGAAATGGAAACTGACCGGTCGCTATTTGTTGTCGATTCTCCTTATTGTCGCGCTCGTCGTCTTCTTGAACATTACAATCTTATTCGGCCTCCTTATCAATGATCGAACGGGACTTGATGATGTCGAGAGCAACGCCGGGGAGACCTTCACCCGAAACTTCAGCACCTATGTATCGCTTGAGGACGGTGAACCCGTTGTGTCAGAAGCCGGGCGGGAAGCTCTTCGCCAAACGGGTGCATTCGTCCGCTTTTTAGATGAGACGGGACGTGTCGTCAGCGAGGTCGATGCCCCGAGTGGATTACCAGACGCCTATTCTCCAATCGAATTGATTCAAATGTATAAATATATGGATGATGACCTCCGACTCTACTTCATCGGGGAGTATGAATCGTACAGTTATCTCATCGGTGTGCCGGAGGCAAATGAGCGTCGGGTGCTCTTTATGTTAGACGAACAGGCAGTCCTTTCGTATATCACGAAGGCGTTCTTCTGGATTCTAGTTGTCGATTTACTTGTCGCCGCCTTGATCGGTTTATTGTTCAGTTCACGATTGACGCGCCCTGTATATCGCTTGACCGAACGGATTCAACAGCTGAAGCAACGTGATTTTTCGACTACCGAACCGAAGCAGTCAGGGATTTACCGTCCTGTTTTCTATGATTTGAATGCCGTCTCACAGACACTTAAAACGTATGAACGTCAGCGCGAAGAACTCGAAGAACGTCGAAAAGAGTGGATGAGCAACGTATCGCACGACCTGAAGACCCCGCTCGCCTCCATCCAAGGCTACGCCGAACTACTTGATGATGATTCGTTAGATGACACCGAGCACAGACAATACGTACATGTGATTGAACGACAGGCTAAGTATATGAAGGAACTGCTCGACGATTTCAATTTGACGATGCGTCTGCAACACGGCGATTTCCCACTTACGCTCGAAGAGACAAACCTCGAGCCGTTCGTTCGTGAGCTCGTCATCGACGTGTTGAACGATTCTCGCTTTGGGGAGCGTCACATCGAGTTTGAGGCTACTCAAGCAGCGACCGTCTCGCTCGATCGTCACTTTATGAAGCGAGCCTTGCTCAACTTCTTGTATAATGCTCTTCTCCATAATGACGATTCGGTGCACGTGACGGTCCACATCGAGGGTGACGTCGTGACGATTGGAGATGATGGAAATGGGATTGCAGAATCCGAATTGCCCTATATCTTTGAACGCTATTACCGAGGCACGAATACAGACGACGCACGCGGGAGTGGTCTCGGCATGGCCATCTCACGGGACATCATCGAAGCCCACGGCGGGAAAATAGAAGTCGACAGTGCACCGGGACACGGCACCACAATTCGAATCACATTCATGACATAGCAAAAGGGACGCTCAGGCGTCCCTTTTCTGTGTCGTATAGTCAACAATCCATTCTTCAAGTTCTTCAAGCGGTAACGGTCTAGAGAAATAATATCCTTGCATCTCGTCACAGCCGAGTTCGCGTAACGCGTTCCACTGCTCAGGCGTCTCGACGCCTTCGCACACCGTCTTCAAGTTCAAGCCACGTGCCAGATCGACAATCGATTCGACGATGACGTTGCCGGTCGGGTCATTCTCAGTCACTTGAATGAACTGGCGATCGATTTTGATCTCATGAATCGGATAGTGCTTCAAGTAGACGAACGCCGAGAACCCTGTCCCGAAGTCGTCAATCGAGATGGAAAAACCTTCTTCTCGGAATGCAACAAAACGATCGATGACGTGCTTCTGGTTCTCCATCCCGACGCTTTCCGTGATTTCTAAGGTCAAATAACTCGTACTGACCCCTTCTTCCCGTGCGATTTGGGCAAACTTTTCGACGACCCCTTCGGATAAGAAGTGACGCGCCGATAAATTGAGGGCGAGTTCATACCGGTCTCCCCGTTCATGCCAACGTTTGAGTTGGCGACAAGCCGTCACGAACGCCCATTCCTCTAAGTCGATGATGACACCCGTTGATTCGGCAAGCGGAATGAAGTCGAGCGGCGGCACGAGACCTCGCTCTGGGTGATTCCAGCGCATCAACCCTTCAAACCCTTTCAGTTTACCTGAGGAAGCATTCACTTTCGGTTGGAAATACAGTTCAAACTGACCTGATATCACACCAGTACGTAAATTCATCTCTAACAAAAGTCTCTCAGATGCTTCTTGCGCCATGGCCTCTTCAAAAAACTTGATGACCCCACGTTTCTCATCTGATTGACCTGCAACGACACGTGTTGTATGAATCATATCCAAAGTAGATCGACTTTCATGTTCAATGGAGATGAATGCGCTCGTCGTCAGTACAACGTCTAATTCATTGACTCGATATGGCGCACGCGTCACTTGCTCGCATAAATGTTCTGCAAACGAACGTATTTTCCTCCGCTCCCCGTAAGGTACCCAAATGACAAATCCCGATTGCGAGGTACGTGCCATCCTAGATTCGTCGATTACTGCTCGTAGTCGTTTCGCCATTTCTTTCACGATCAAATTCGATGTTTCGGTTCCAATCGCATCCTCAATAGACCGAAAATCGTCTGCTCGAATATATAAAACAGCTCCTAAAAACCCTCTCGCTTGTTGACGTAATTGATCGACTTCCTCGACAAATGCATATTTGTTCATCAAACCTGTCAGTTCGTCCGTGTAGGCTAACTGATGAATCCGTTCATCCACAAGCTGCCGGTCAAGCCGGAAGTACAGGATGGCAATAAAATCCGCAAGTGTACTCACAATCAATTCCTCAAGATAGTTCCACTCCCGAGGCAGAAACGTCTCGCAACAAATCACACCTGTGGCACGATTGTTTGCATAAATCGGAGCGTCTAGCATGGAGTACACACGCTTTCCTTCTACAAAGTACTCTTTGTACAAGTCCTTCACCCATGGATGACTGCGAACATCCTCAAACGAAAGGATTCGCTCTGTTTGAAGCGCATCAAAATAGTCAGGCGCGAGTTCACGATGGACCGTCAACTTCGGATGATGTGTCCCTGATTCGTGAGAATAAGCGACTTGACATGAAATAGATCGATGCGATGTATCAAAATGCCAGATCGAGACTGTATCGACTGCCAACATATCGGCGACAATCTCACACATATACAGAATTGCCTCCTGCACCGTTTCTTCCGTTACAATCGGCATCCGTACGAGCGCGAACAGTTTCTCTTGATGCTTACGATATACTCGGTTTGAAAAGTTGTTCTCGATCATCAGTCTGCTACCTCACCCATTTAAATTTGACCTAATGATAGCATGAATCATCCGATACAGCGTTTTCCAAAATTCAACAGAGAGTCAATGCTTGCTTCGTTTTTATATAAACAAAATTTGAATTTATTCCCATTTATAAATTATTGACCTCCTTTTTAAGAAAGTGGTGTGAATTGACCCTTTGTCCCATTGATTGTCCTTTTCCTCTCACCGTACAATGAACTTGTATTGTTTCACTTGTTGAATTGTTTCGTTCTCACTCTTTGAAAGGATGTGACGCTATGAATCCAAAGTCTGGTCTCACCTATTCATTCGCGGCACTTGCAGCGGTCAGCGTGCTTGCCCACGCAGACGAAGCTGCAGCGGCGAGCACACATACGGTGCGTTCGGGTGATACGTTATGGTCGATCAGTCGGTCCTATGATGTGTCCGTTGCGACGATTAAATCGTTGAACGGTCTATCTTCCGATAGCATTCGCATCGGTCAAAAACTAAAGCTCACAGGCAGTCCCTCTGCTGCGACAGGTGGTTCCTCGTTAACCACGGCGAGTACGAACCGCGTCACGACGACACACGCATTGAACATGCGCGTCGCGGGCGGAACATGGCATCGCGTCCTCTTGACGATTCCAAAAGGTACGACGCTCACGTCGATTCAATCAAACGGTTCATGGACAAAAGTCAGTTACGGCGGACAGACCGGATGGGTGCATAACGACTATTTGCAAAAGGCATCTATGTCTAGCAGTACCGACAAACCAACAACGGTCACACCGAGCTCGGCTACAGCTCAAACGAAAGCCAACTTGAATCTGCGTTCGTCGAAGTCTACGAAGACGACCGTATTGCTCACGATTCCAAAAGGCAAGACCGTGACCGTCTTATCTGTCGAAGGGTCATGGTCGAAAGTGAAGTACGGGTCGAAAACAGGATATGTCGCCAATACATATTTAACGACATCAGGAGCGGCGACACCGACAACACCGAGTACAGGACAATCGATCAATCAACAATTCACTACGACGGCAAACTTGAACGTTCGACAAGGTGCAGGCGTCGGTTATCCGCTCGTCACGACCATCCCGAACGGAACCGTCGTCAAAGCGACGAAACAGTCGGGCAGCTGGTACTATGTCACGTATAATGGGAAGTCCGGATACGTGAGCGCCGGTTACTTGAAGCAGACGTCCACGACACCGAGCAACCCGGCTCCGAACGAAGGCGATGCCGGTGCTGGTAATGCGGCTGTCGATTATATCGTCAACACACCGTCCTTGAACGTACGTTCGAGCGCATCGACGAGCGCGACCATCATCGGGAGTGTCAAAGCAGGACAGACGTTGCGCGTCGTCCAGTCGTCAAAAGGCTGGCTTCAAATCTATTACGGGAATACGGTAGGATTTGTCGCCTCGGCTTATGTGAAAACTGTCCCGAAAGGTTCGGCAGACGGCCCGTCTTGGGTTGAAGGTTCTTATGATTCGAATTCATATTATACGTACTATCCGACATCGATTCGGTCACAGGCGAACGAGTCGAGTAGCACGGTCGGCTCGACACTTCGGGGAGAACTCTTGAACGTGATCGGAGAGACATCGACCCACTATCGTCTCGCATCAGGATTCGTCGCAAAATCAGCCGTCACTGAAATCAAAGGGCAAAGTGCCCAAGCTACTAGGCTTTCGACCATCGATGTGGCAAAACGCTTCGTCGGCACACCGTACGTATGGGCATCATCAAGCCCGGCAAATGGTGGATTCGATTGCTCAGGACTCATCTATTATGTATTCAATCAATCCGGCGTCAGCATCCCACGGACAAACGTGGCTAATTATTGGGGTGGTGCTTATTTCGGACCACAATTACCCAAGTCATTCGTCCCGCAGGCCGGTGACCTCGTCTTCTTCGAAAACACATATACCGCTGGGCCATCGCACATGGGTATCATGATCAATTCCGATACGTTCATCCATGCCGGTTCATCCGGATTAGGATACAACCAAATCAGTAAAGAACCGTATTGGCAGTCACGCTTAATCGGTTATAAACGACCGTGACTTTCGTCACGCTAAAAAACCCGACAAAAGTCGGGTTTTTCTTTCGTTTTGCAGGATTTTTATCGCCTGACCCGAATTCGGAAGTATGATGAAGGAAAAAAGGAGGTGCCGGATGGGCCAACCCCGTTTTGCAAAAATTCCATACCGTACCTACACGATGGTGCTCGCGATTGCTTGTCTCATCGGTGTCCTGTTGTTTGGACTTGGCACGAGTTTTTATTGGCATGAAAAACAAGAAGCCATCGACCAGACGATTACGAATTTGAATCAAGCGGCAGACCTAGCTGGTGTCGAAGCATACGTGTCTCTGTTCGAGGCGGCGACCCGGTATGAGGAGCAGTCGAATCAGACGACATCCTTCCTCTCCACACCGTACAAAGAACGGGCACTCCAATACAATGAGCGTTTATTGAACGACTTTGAGGACGGTGTGAACGAACGGGAACGGGAGACACTCCAGACGTTTTCAAATGAGTTGAATCAAATTCTCGAGGCAGAACAGTTCGAAGCGGTCCCAACGGATGTCATCAGTTCCATCAATCGACGATGGCTATATCAAGCACTCGAGCAAACGAATCAATCGAATGCGGCATACGAACTGACTGATGCCATCATGCGAATGCAATCGATTCTTATGCGGAATCGCGAAGCCTTCTTCCGTAACCCGATTGATGCGGATCAACTCACAAACACCGTGGACATGATTGTCGGCGAAGCGACACTTGTTCAAACCATCATCGAATCGAATGAGACACTGCAATCGAAAGCGGTCATCGACGTAGCAGAAAGCGGGCAGTCCTTTGCGAATATGGCGAATCGCGAGGTGTCTCTAGAAGCTCGTTACGTCAATTCAACGAATGTCTACGAGGACGCCTATGGTGCCCTTCGTTCCATCCGTTCGAGTTCTGAGACGATGCTTCAAGAAGAAAGTAAGCATTATCAAGTCTTAGCCACCACTTCATTCGTGGTGACGTTGCTCTTATCTCTCGGACTCTTATTCCTGCTCTACTATACACGCAATCGTTACAATCACGATTTGGCGCATCTCAAGGCACGCGCACTCGCCATCGACCCGAGCCTAGAACCTGTCGAAGCGATGTTTCCGAAAACACATGATTTTCGAGGGATCGAGGACGAGTTACGTGAGATTGCCACGAGTGTCCATTCGACTGTTCATGAACTTGAAAATCGTTCGCAAGATCTCGTGCGCTATCACGAACGTTGGTCGTCCCTCTTCTCTGAAACGGGACTCGCCATCGCACTGATGGATGACTCGTATAATTTAATTGAGCGCAACGAGATGTTCCGGCAGTTTTTCGGTGACCGGAACTTATATGAGATTAATCAATTGTTCACCGAGACGGGTCGCCGCTTGTTCGAGCAAGCGCTCGAAGGTGTGACTGAACATGGGACGAGTGCCCAGTTCATCATTCATCTGAAAGGGGAACATCTCCGTTATCTGAATGTGAAACTGACGCCGCTCAAGCGAGAGGAAAAGTTGACGTATTACCTCATCGTCGAAGATGAGACAGACCGGGTCGAACGGGAACGGAAGGTCGACCGTCTCGTCCGTTTCGACTTGGCGACCAATCTCTATAACGAATACGGTTTTATTCGCAAGTGGGAAAAGCAAGAGATTGACGGTGCATTTGTCCTTATCCGGATTCATGACTATCATCATCTCGTTGATTGGTACGACCCTGCGTATGCTGATCTGCTCATGATTGAGTTTGCGCGAGCCGTCGAGTCCCGTCTTTCGAAATATGCCCAACATCTCTTCGGTCGATACCGAGACGACACGTTTATGCTGTATGTCAAAGGCTTCTCGTACGAGGATGAGCACGAGCTGTTGGAGCTCTTCCCGACAGAAGTGACAATCAACCATAAACGTCAAAATGTGCATATTCAAATCGGGGCAACTGAGACGGAATCGACTTACAACGATTGTCTGTTCAAGGCGATGAAGGCGTTACAGCACGCCAAAGAGACACGTACCCCTTCGGTTTGGTATGACTCGGAAATTTTAGCCCAGATGCAACTCGCCGCACTGATTGAACAAGCGCTTCCGGACGCCATCCGAAAAGGAGAATTGACGGTCGCGTATCAACCGCAAGTCGAATTGAAAACCGGTCGCGTCGTCGGCGCGGAAGTGCTCGCTCGTTGGACACATCCTGACATCGGAGTCATCCCACCGAACGAGTTCATTCGCATCGCGGAACGTTCCGATCAAATCTTATGGCTCTCACATAATATTCTCGATCAGACGATTGCCCAGCTCGTCGCATGGCAAGGAACTTCATTTGAAGACATCTCCTTGTCGTTCAACTTGTCGGCCCATTCGGTCGACCCTTCCATCGTAGCGAAGCTCCGGGATTCGATTGAGGTATACCCGTGGCTACCTGACCGATTGAAGATTGAATTGACGGAGTCCTCGGATATCATGTCGTATGCGAGTGAACTCGAACGATTAGAAGACATCTCCGACCTCGGCTATTGCCTATCAATCGACGACTTCGGGACCGGATACGCCTCATTCGAAGCGATTTGGCACCTACCGATTCAAGAAGTGAAAATTGACCGGATGTATGTGAGTGGAAAGGCGAAAGAAAGTACTTCCTTCTTACGTGCCGTCTCTCGCTTTGCGAACGAGCAACAGCTGACCGCTCTCGCCGAAGGGATTGAGACCGAAAGCGACCTGTCACGCATGCTTCGTGAAGGGGTAGAACTCGGACAGGGCTTCTACTTCTCACCCGCCCTGGACGCAGCCTCATTCGAATCATGGGTCAACAAAAAGGGACACTCGCATTGAGTGTCCCTTTTTTCAGCGTGAACGAATGTCCTCATATAACTGTCTCGTTTCTTTAACCGAAGACTGATTGAGATAGATTGTTTTGTCTGACCAATCGAGTCGGATCACCGGCTCGACATCACGGTCGATAAAGAGGAGCACATCCTCCCCTGCTTCCGTCCGAAAATGTCCGGTCAGACGTGTTCCCGTATCTGCTCCGTTCGTTCGACGCGCGATATCCGGCAATGTCGTCCATGTCACGTCTGCCACTTCATCAAACGGGACCTCACGACCATAACTGCCTTCAATCACGATCGCTTCATCCGTCACGATCACCTCAGTCGGTTGACTGAACCAAAACATGAGCGCCGGCACACCGACGAGTAAGACGACAGAGACAATGATGATCGGAATGAGACGTTTTTTCCCATCTGGTCTCAAGCGCCCCGCTCCATCGTAGATGTTACCGTCATAGCGTTGCATCCGCCAGAGCATCCCGACAATGAATACCATCAGGACGAGAAAGAACGGTTCGAGCGGGACGTTCCAACCAGACAGTTCGATAAGTGCAATGATGAGAAAAAGTGCACCAATCCCGTAACACATCCAGGCAATCAGTCGCGCCACTTTTTTGATGTCGACCCGCTCCTGTTTTTCTTTCGACATCGTATTATATCCAGAGATCAAGTGATACCAACCGAGCCTGTCAACCGCGAAGCCTAACCCGATGACGATTCCTGCTGCTAGAATGAGAATCCACATATGCCTCGCCTCCTCTCCTTTCTATACGTCATGATCGCTACAGAAGATTCACGTCTCGCAAAAACAGGACCGCCTATATGAGCGGTCCTGAACAGTTTTAGTTTGAAGTCGGTGTGTTCGACGGACGTTGCATCCGTCCGATTCCTTCGTATGACACATCGCCCGGATCGCGTGCAAACTTCCATGCGTTTCGTGCATCGATCAATCGACGCTGGCGCATGCCGTTGAAAGCATCCGGTGCCAAGTTCACGATCTCATCCCATTCTGTGACGAGAATGGCATAATCGGCTCCCTTCAGCGCCTCTTCGACCGTCGTCGCTTGTGGATAGTCCCACGTCGCAATCGGATCATACCCGATGACGTCCACGTTACGGGCCACCATGTGGTGAGCGAGTAGAATTGATGGGGCATCTCGCATATCGTCCGTTCCTGGTTTGAATGCCAAACCAAGAATAGCTATGCGCATATTCGGTTCAACGTTCAATTTTGAGAGCACGTACTCGATTTGCGTCTCATTCACTTTCGTCGCCGCCCGGATGACACGTAGGTCGATCTCGTTTTCACTCGCGACGTGTAGGAGTGCGTTCATGTCTTTCGGGAAGCACGAACCTCCGTACCCGATGCCCGCGTTCAAGAACGAACGCCCAATTCGCGGATCGAGTCCCATCCCGTCCGCAATCGTCGAAATGTCAGCGCCAGCTTGATCGGCTAGACGCGACAAGTCGTTCATGAAGCTGATTTTCGTGGCCAAAAAGGCGTTCGAGGCGTATTTGATGAGTTCTGCATTGATCGGTGTCGTACAGATGAGCGGAACGCCAAGGCGTCCGTAGATTCCTGCCAACTCTTCTGCGACTTCGAGGTTTACACACCCGATGACGACACGGTGTGGTTTCATGACATCTGCGAGCGCGCGTCCTTCTTGTAAAAATTCCGGTACGATCGCAAACGTATGAGAGGGATACATGATGTTCAGTAAGTCTGTCGTGCCGGGCGGGACCGAGCTACGAATGACGATTTTATGCTTCGTGTTTAGTTCCGACAAGACTGCTTCGATATAAGATAAGTCACAGCTTCCATCCGACTTGCTCGGTGTCCCGACCGCAAGAATCAAATAGTCGACCTGCTCCGTATCCGCGATTCGGCTTGTCAGGGTGATCTGGTCGGCGTGCTCTTGCAACACCTCTGCCATGCCTGGTTCATGGAATGGCGGGTGTCCACTCATGAGAAGACGTAGCTTCTCTTCGTCCGCTTCAACCCCGATGACGTGATGACCGGCTTTTGCCAAACCACAAAGTGTAGCCAATCCAACGTATCCTAAACCAATAATTCCAAATTTCACATCAGTTCCTCCTTCAATCATCTTTTATAAGCGTACCGAAACACGCCGAAGAAGTGAAGCTTCTAACACTCTCTCGATGTTCTTTGCTATAATGAGTCAAAATGATGGGTGAAAGGACAAACCGCATGGGCTTAATCGCTTTCTTCTTAGTGACATTGTTCGTTTATTTTTGGCTTCCGGTCCGGGGGGGACTGAAAACCTTTTTGCTAGTCTTGATTATGGTGAGCGGATGGCTCTCCATTTTTGAACTCGTCTCGATTCTCGAAGCCCGTCCATGGGTCATCGCGCCAATTCTGATCATCGTTGGATCGGTGATTTGGAAAGTACAACGCGACCGGAAACAAGAGCTCAAGAAAAGTGTTTGACCTCGGTCAGGCGCTTTTTCTTTTTGTCGTATTCGATAAAGCTTATCAGATTCCTGCATTCATCAAAAAATCCTCGTACGATGGACGAGGATCAGCTTCGGTTTGTATTTAACTTTCTTATTCTAAAATACGAGAGAGATGCGTTTCATAATATACTCTCCATGACGAGCACATCATCGATTCGGTCGAGCTCGCTGAAGCCGTGTCGCATGTAGAAGGCAATCGCCCGTTCGTTCGTTGCCTCGACGTGCAAGTGAATCTTTCGTTTGTTCGTCTGGATCGCTTCTTCGCATAATGCTTCCAGTAAGGCGTGCCCACTACCGGACGGCGCTTCCGGCAACACGCAAATATGGCTGATGAAGACGATGTCCGTATCCATGTAAGCTGCGATTAGCCCGACGAGACGCCCGTCGTTCCAGATTTCATACGACGTCGCCCGTTCGTGCAGCTTCAAAGCGTATGGCTCTAACTCTACCCGCTCCGACAGCTTGGTCGGGAACAGATGATCACACGCTTCAAGATGCGCCACATAATCAGAAACCGTCCCTTGGTCGCGAGTCATCATACATCCTCCAAAATCGCGACACCAAACCCATGTCGCCCAAACTCGTTCCCGTTATAAAGGAGGTAGTGCCGACCGTCCCACTCGAAGACGTGCGGGTAACATTCCATGTCCGCATCCCATCCGTCGGAACTTCGTTCGAATCCGAGTGCCGAATCATCACGCGTCCAGTCCAACAGATTTTCCGAATAGGCGTAACCTAATCGATATCCGCGTAACGGGTCGGTCCGAAAGCCAAAGGTGTCTCGAAAACAAAAAATCATATGGTAGCGTCCGTCCGCTTCGAACACGGTCGGAAGCGCCTGACTCTCGTCCGCGATTGTATCCGAAACGATTCTTCCGTGACGCTTGAACGTCTGTCCATCTTCTGACGTGGCGAGCGCAATCTTATAGGTCCTTTCCTGGACGCCATCCGGACCCTCTTTCCATGTCGTCCCGTAAATGTAATACATATAGTATTGTTCCCGTGTGACCACAAAGGGGTCGCCGACGAGAAACGGTTCCTCGATGCTCGCCGATAATATCGGTCCGTCGCCGAGCCGTTCGAACGTCTCTCCCTCGTTCCGACTGACAGTGAGACCAATCCCCGTTTCGACCGACACAGAGTCTCGACGGCTCCAGCCACTCGTATAGCCATAAAGCCCATCACGCGTCCGCGTGACGTGGAATGGGAAGATCCCGTGTTCGTCGAATGTCCCCCGTTTTCCAAGTGGGATGATCTCATCTGTGGACACGTCGATGACGTTGAAATCACGTGTCATGTCCACATATCGGACGTGGCTCTTGAACATGTCACCGTCCGGTTCACGGGTCGAGAAATAGATGCGCACAAAATCTCCGAAGACGAGCGCCTGAGGGGACTGGGCGAACGAGGAGTACTTCCCGAAAAATCCGTACGGCGCCGGGTCGAAGATGTGTCCGAGTTTCTTCCACTTCATCTCGCTCCCTCCTTGCGCTCCGCGATGCCGAATCCTTCTCGTCCGACTTCATTCCCCAAATAGAGTAAATACCGTTTCCCGTTCAATGTGAACGTATGGGGGTAAGCGACCATCTCGTCATCGAATCCTGATTCGTTCCGCGAGAACTTCATCACGTCATCGTCACGCGTCCAATGGAGGAAATCCGGAGAAGAGGCATATCCGATTCGATAAGTCCGCTCTGGATTCTTCCGATAATCGGTCGCGTCCCGGTAACAGAAAAACATATGATAGCGCCCATCCTCATAAAAGACGTCTGGACTAGCCTGCGCTTCATTGGGAAGTACGCTTTCGATCAAATCGCGTCCCGCCTTCACCCAAGTGACCCCGTCCTTCGACGTGGCCAGCCGAATCTTATACACCGGTTCAGGACGTTCGCCATCCATGACCCACTCTCGTCCGGCGATATAGAACAAGACCCACGTGTCATGGAAACGCCGAATCTTCGGACCGCTCAAGATGAACGGTTCATCGAGTGTATACGATAGGATCGGTCCTGGACCGACACGCTCAAACGAACGTCCGCCGTCTCGACTGATGGCTTTTCCGATATTCACATTAAACGGAACGGACACCGTACGCGTCCAGCCCCCATAATAGGCGTGCACCTCATCCCCAACCTCAATCGCTGAGAACGGATAGACACCAAACTCGTCGAACGTCCCACGTGCACCGAGCTCCAGTATCGGTCGTTCACTCACTCGAAGAATCGAGAAATCCTCTTTTGCGACATCCACATACCCGCTGTGACTGACGTATCGTCCATCGATCGGTTTCGGTCGACAACTGAAGTAGATTCGTAAATAGGTATCGCGTTCCAACACACAAGGTCCTTGTGCGAACGCATCCATCCAGTCGAGTGATGCGTCTCGTTGAGGGCTGAAGAAAAGACGTCGATTGGTCCATTCAAATGATGTATTCAACGTGTTCGTCCCCTTTCCCCTAATTGTTGCGGCATCTATCTCGCCCCATTAGACGAGCGTATAGGCATCGAGTAGTTCACGCATTTTCGTCTTCGAATTGAACATCAAGACATCGATGATGGACAAGTTGGGCGTGAACGGATGACCAAATTGAGCATATTCCACAGCATTCATTTGGATAAAATCAAGCGGCACTCCGGATTCCGCGAAACGCTGTTTGTCATAAAGTTCCTGTCCTCCAATCGCATTGATGTAATGCGATGTACGCAAATGATGACAAATCTCGAGTACCAATTGTTCACACTTCAGCGACTTGTCGTAGTCGAGCGAAGAGGCGACCAATAACTCCGTATCCATCTCGAGATAGTCACGCACTTCCGTCAATAACGTTTCTAGATAAGTGGCGACATTGCGTTCCTCATTTTGAATGATTCGTTCAACCATCGGCATGACGTCGGCATAACTTGGTGCGCGTTGATACGCATGGTGCAATAAGCGCAGTTGATAAGTCTCATGAACTGGATCGAGAATCCGCTCATGCTCACGGATCGTACGATGTTGTGTCATATGATCGATTTTCAGATGGATCGGTTTGATGTGTCCCTCGACCAAAATACGGTTTCGATGAATCCATCCTCGTTTCGCAAATTGCACATGGTCCAAAATAACGAACTGGTCCACCGCGTTCATCAATTGAATATAGCCGAGGTATGGGAAGTAGTACGGCTGCATGATTCCTAATTTCATTTGAGCCGCCTCCTTTAACCGAGCTGGAGCGAGCGCATGCGAATCAACCACTCCATCAAGATTGGATGTCGCACCATCAAGTAGGGACGTAGCCGCTCTCTACCGACAAATCGCTCCACATATTGATCATACCGAGGTGACTTCAGCGCTTGAAAATCTCGTCGAAGTCGATGCAACCCGACCTCGAACGATAAGCGAGAGATTTCGATTTCTTGATGAAATCTGCCATTCGTATAGGAATCGAACGCATCCATCATTCGGATGAACGCCTCGATCCGCTCGATGTCGCGCTCCCTGTTTCGTTGACGCCACTTCGTGGTGACCGACCCGGACACACCGAATCGATATACGCTCATCACCTCAGGCATGTAGTAGGCGTAACCTTGGCTTGCGACGTGCAATTTGAGCGCGCCGTCGAAGGCAGGCGTATCGCCGATCCAATCTAACAGATGGTCTGTCAGTCCATTTCGGTACAGCATGGACATCGTTGGAATGAAGCCGAGTAGCTGTAACTCCCCGGCATGATAGGTCCGCGGTTCCGTCGAGGCATACTTTCTGTTTTCAGGCATCCACGGGATGACGCGCCATCCGGTATGGAGTGTGTCGTCCGTTTCGACATACGCATCATGAAAACAGAGCGTACAGTCCGGATGGGCTTCCATATAGTCGACTTGTTTCTGCAACTTTTGCGGGTCGGTCCAGTAGTCATCCCCGTCACAAAGCGCGATGTACTTGCCACGCGCCCTCTCTTCGTTCAACAGATTCACCAACACACCTTGAGAATATTGGTTTTCCGTTTGATAGATGACCCGAATGAGGTTTGGGTGCTGTTCTTCATATTTACGTACGATGTCTGCCGTCCGATCCGTTGAGGCATCCTCATGAATGAGGATTTCAAATTCAAAATCTGTTTCCTGCATCAAAAATCCTTCAATCGTTTTGGCGATGTACGGTTCGTGGTTATATGTGATGCAGTCGATGCTGACCATCACCATGTCGATCCCCCCTTCCCCGGGATGATAGAACGGTGCAAATTCAGGAAGAATACATGTCTTGATAATAGGTTTTGTACGCTCCCGAGACAATGCGCTCAACCCATTCCGGATGTGACCGATACCATTCAATCGTCTCTTTGATTCCTTGTTCAAAACGATAGCGCGGCATCCACCCTAATTCGTCTTTCATTTTCGTCGCGTCAATGGCATAACGACGGTCATGACCAGGGCGATCCGTCACGAATTGGATGCGATCATCGGGTAAGTCAAACGCCTGTAAAATCGTTCGGACGAGCTCGAGGTTCGTCTTCTCGTTATGTCCGCCGATGTTATAGACTTCCCCGACCTGTCCCTGCTGCCGAACGAGATCAATCGCTTCACAGTGATCTTGTACATGTAACCAATCTCGGATATGTCCTCCGTCCCCATATACTGGGAGTAGTTGATCAGTCATACAATGGTGCACCATGAGCGGAATCAGTTTCTCGGGGAATTGATACGGACCATAATTGTTGCTGCAACGGGTGATCTTAATCGGTAATCCGTAAGTCTCATGATAGGAACGAACGAGCAAATCGGACCCGGCCTTCGAGGCGGAATAGGGGCTGTTCGGGGCGAGGGGTGTCTCTTCAGTAAAGAATCCCGTCTCCCCGAGCGACCCGTATACCTCATCCGTCGAGACATGGACGAAACAGACATTGTCTCGGTATTCTCGACTGTATTTGTCGTCCGGATATCGTTTCCAATGCCGCATGGCCACGTCGAGCAACACTTGTGTACCAAGGATATTCGTCGAGAGGAACAACTCCGGCTCAAGAATACTTCGGTCGACATGCGATTCCGCTGCAAAATGCACGACTTCGTCAATCTCAAAGAGAGAGAACAGTTCATCAATCGCCGGACGGTCGCGGATGTCTACTTTCCGAAACACGTAGAGCGAGTCGTGCTCGAACGCCTGGACATTCTCTAAATTGCCGGCATAGGTCAAAGCGTCGACGTTAAGGATTCGTGACGTTGGATGTTTGTCCCGAAAGTGTTTTATGAAATTTGAACCGATGAACCCGGCTCCGCCAGTCACTAGGATCGTATGCATTGGTCTGTTCTCCTTCCTCTAGAAGCGATATCAAATACTGTCCGTAATCGGTCATCTTGAGCGTTTGACCGATGTCGGCCAATTGCTCTCGTGTGATGAACCCACGACGCCACGCAATCTCCTCCAGACATGCGATGTAATAGCCTTGCCGTTCCTGTACCGTCTGTACGAAAATGGAGGCTTTGATCATCCCCTCAGGCGTCCCGGTATCGAGCCATGCCATCCCGCGACCGAACAAGACGACGTTCAACTCGCCTCGTTCCAAATACATCTGATTGATTGACGTGATCTCAAGCTCACCGCGTGGGGACGGCTTCACTTGTTTCGCGAACTCGACGACCTGATTGTCATAAAAGTAGAGACCCGGTACCGCATAATTGGATTTCGGGACCGCCGGTTTCTCTTCGATGGACAAGACACGACGGTCCGCATCAAACTCGACGACACCGAATGCCCGTGGGTCTTTGACCGGATACCCGAACACCGTCGCGCCTGACTGCCGCTCTTTCGCATCCTGTAAAAAGCGCGTCAAGTTCGGGCCATAGAAGACGTTATCCCCTAAGATGAGGCAAACCGAGTCGTCCCCGATGAACGATTCTCCTAATATGAAAGCATCCGCGAGACCGACCGGACGCTCTTGTACTTGGTACGTAATCGAGATTCCGAGTTGATGCCCGTCACCGAACAGTCGCTCATACCCGGAGATGTCTTTCGGGGTCGAGATCAATAAAACCTCCTTGATGCCGGCGAGCATCAACACCGACATCGGATAATAGATGAGGGGCTTGTCGTAGATCGGCAATAGCTGTTTCGAGACTGCTTTCGTCATCGGGTAGAGACGCGTCCCGTTCCCACCCGCTAGAATGATCCCTTTCATCGTTCATTCCCTCCTTCAAGGATTACGTCACAAATGCGGTCGACCATCTCCATTGTCATGTCCGGATACAGAGGTAACGTGATCACCCGATCCGAGACGTACGTGGCGTTCGGTACGGATGCGTCGAATGCGTAGCAGGAAAAATCGGTCACGAGCGGATAGAAGTACTTCCGGGCGAGAATCCCATGCTGCGCTAAGTATGCCATCATGTCATCGCGTGCCTCTCTCCCTGGCGTGACGAGAACCGGATAGTACGCATAGTTGGACTCGGTTCGTTCATTCCGGAGGTTCAAGCGAAGAAACGAAGCGTCCCTTAAACGGGTGTCGTATCGCTCGACCAGACGTTTCCGCTTTTCAATGTCGGTATCAATCCGTGGGAGGTTGCACCGTCCCATCGCCGCCTGAAACTCATTCATCTTGGCGTTGCCCCCAACCGATTCGACGGATTCTGGTCCGGTGATCCCAAAGTTGACGGCTTGATGAATCGCCTCGATGTAACGGGTATCCCGGAACGTGAGCACCCCACCTTCAATCGTATGAAACACTTTCGTCGCATGAAAGCTGAACATCGTCATATCGCCGAACGTCGAGACATCGCGCCCGTCGTGCCGGACACCGAACGCGTGCGCCGCATCGTAGAGGACGTGGAGCCCATGGTGTTTCGCGACTTGTTCAATCGCCTCCACGTCACATACGTTCCCATACACATGAACGGGGAGGATGGCCGTCGTCCGTTCCGTGATCAGCGCCTCGATTTTGTCGACGTCAATCGTATAGTCGACGGGGTTGATGTCACAGAAGACAGGGGTGATTTGTTTTCGGATGAGCGCATGCGTCGTCGAGGCGAACGTGAACGGCGTCGTGATGACCTCACCCGTCAATCCGAGCACGTCAATCGCCGTTTCGAGGGCCAGATGACCGTTCGTCAATAAAGAGACGTGCGGGACGTGGAGACGCTGCTCTAACTCTTCTTCTAATGCCCGCACATGCTCGCCACGGTTGCTCAAGTGACGCGATTCCCAAAGGGGACGAATCATCTCGACATACGTATCAAAATCCGGCATACTCGGTCGCGTGACGGGAATGACGGCATCTGCTTCTACATTTGAACCATTCATGGTGAGATCACCCCTTTCCTTTCGCTTAAGCGAATGCTCGGTTTCGTACTTTGATCAGCCACTCCGTTAAATGCGGCTGCTTGATCATCAGGTAAGGTCGGATTCGATCGATTCCGACGAATCGATCGAGATACGCGTCATACCGAGTGGAACGTAACACATCATACTCTCCTTTCAATCGGTGAAGCCCCACTTCAAAAGAGATTCGTGATAACTCTAAATCCTGATGGTATTTCCCATCGGTATAGGCATCAAATAAGTTGATAAAATGAATGAAGTCCTCATGTCGCTTCACGTCACGTTCGACATTCCCCTCGTTCCACATGGTCGTCGCCGACCCTTCCACCTCGTAGCGATAGACACTCATCACTTCCGGCATGTAGTAGGCGTATCCCCTGCTCGTGATATACAAGCGAATCGATGCATCTCGCGCCGGCGTCTCCTCGAGCCATCGCGGGGCGTCACGGAAATCGTTCACATACAACATGGACATCGTCGGAACGAACCCGAGTAACTGTAATTCTCCGGCATCATACGTCCGGGGCACGGATGAAGCAAGCTTTCGATTTTCCGGCATCCATGGAATGACGTGCCAATTCGTGTGGAGCTTCCCACCTGTCTCGACGTACGCATCGTGGAAACAAAGCGTACAGTCCGGATGGGCTTCCATATAGTCGACTTGTTTTTGCAGTTTGTACGGGTCGGTCCAGTAATCATCGCCCTCACAAACCGCGATGTATTTGCCGCGTGCCCGCTCCTCGTTCAACCGGGCGATGAACACGCCTTTTGAATATTGATTCTCCGTCTGATAGATGACGTTGAATTTTTCAGGATATTTCTGAACGTATTCCCGGATGATGTCTGCCGTCCGATCCGTCGAGGCGTCATCATGGATCAGAATCTCGACCTCGAAGTTCGTGCGCTGTGACAAAAAGCCTTCAATCGCCTGAGCGATGTACTTCTCGTGATTGTATGTGATGCAGTTGATGCTCACCATGACCATGATGAATCCCTCCTTTATGAGACTTCCGCGTCTTGTGCGACAGTGGCTCGATAGGTGTCCGGTTGACTCGCGTCGAACGGCTCGTTCACCCACATCACCGTCACTAAATCTTTCACGCCCGTGTTTTCGATATGATGGACGTAACCTGGCGGAATCTCGATGACTTCAAGCTGTTCTTCACTGACATGGAACGAGATGATCTGATCTTGGTCCATCAATCGGAGCCGAATCACGCCTTCACCGCTGACGACGATGAATTGTTCATGTTTCGACTCATGCCAGTGCTCCCCTTTTGTGATTCCGGGTTTGGCCACGTTGACGGAGACTTGACCACGGTCAGGCGTCTTGAACAGTTCTGTGAACGATCCCCGCACGTCCTGATGCATCAAGAGAGGCGTGACCATCCGTTCTTTCGGCAAGTAACTTAAGTACGTGCTGTACAGCTTTTTCGTAAAAGGATCCGATACATCCGGTACCCCTCTAGCCATTCGGACCGCTTCGAACGATTCAATCATTCGGGCAAGGTCGAATAATGTGATCTGGTGTGTCGGGACATCTGAATCGGTGCTTTCTGTTTTATGCAACGCCCCTACAAACGATGCGACGACGTCATCGACATGGGCGAGCGTCAACACGTGATTGGGATGTGTGACCGTGATGTCCTCTCCTCGTGCAATCTGATAACAAAACGTCGTGACCGCACTGTTATAGAATGGTCTCCCCCATTTGCCGAACAGGTTCGGGAGCCGATATATGTGAACCGGTGCCCCGCTCCGTTGACCGTACAGCCGCAAAATGTCCTCCGCTTCTCGTTTACTGTTTCCGTAAGGATTGTCTTGAGTCGCTTGAATCGATGAGGCGAAAAAGACGGGGACCGGATTATAGGACAGCAATTCGGTGGCGATCGCCTCGGTCAAGTCGACGTTTCCCGTCGTGAATTCTTCGACTCGTTCGGGACGGTTCACTCCGGCCACATGATAGACGGCGTCCGCTCGACGCAGATAGCTGCTTCGTTCCACGGATGAGGTCGAACGGGTGATCGGGAGGACGAGATGCCCAGCCCGCTCCAAGGCGTGGACGAGGTGTCTGCCTAAAAAACCGTTCGCACCGGTGACGACGATGTCCATGATTCTCCCTCCGTTTCTTCGGTCGACTTGATGTGTAAGGTCAGCCATCGCTCGGGATGTTCGACGAGTCGAAGCATCGTCTCGACGTCTTCAAACTCTAGAATCAAACTACCGAGTGCTTGATTTGCCCCTTCGAAGCGCGGTACCACATCTCCGACGTTGTAATAGATGTTCGCTTGTCGAATCGTATATGCGTCCTCATCGAAATGGACACCCATGAATCGCCCCGTTTCTTGACTGCCGATGATGAAATAGGCGGACGGTACGGTCACTGGTTTCATCTCGATCGTCACCGGTATCCCGAGTGCGACATCAATCGTCGCCTGGACCAAGTCGACGCCTGTCGCTTGTTCGATGATTTGTGGGATGTAATTCCCTCCGTTCCGTGGACCGATATCCATCAGATAGACGTCTTCTCCTTTGACGAAGATGTCGAAGTTGAACGCGCCTTGCTTGAAGCCGACTTTAGTCAACATCCGTTGCAACGTCTCATGTACCTGTTCGAGCACGTGAGGCGGATGGACACTCGGGAAACTCGCACTGATCGGGGCGAACGGGTTGACTCCGTTCACATTGAAGTGTCCGTTTCCGAAACAACGAAACACCAACTCCCCGTCGACGACAAATCCATCACCCGCTAATTGATAGCCGTCTCGGGTAATGAACTCCTCCACGACTACTTCCTGATTGAATGACATCGTAAATGCCACTCGAAGATGGCGACGAAGCTGCTCAATCCCGTTCCCCCGACTCCATTTGTTGACCCCTTTACTCCCAGAGGCGTCGGCCGGTTTGATGATGTACTCGCCCGCTCGATTCCGTAACGTTTCGACGGCTATTTCTAGTTCGGTAAACGCAAAGGCTTCCGGGACGGCAAAGCCATGTCGCTGTAGGAATGTTCGAAACTTCGCTTTATTCGTCAACGTTTCGACCGTTTCTAGCGAGTTCGTCACTAAACCGAGCGCTTCTCCGACATAGGCGGCCGTTCGCGCCGCCGGGTCGGAGGCATAAGCGACAATCCCATCGATGCCTTCTTCTCTCGCGATGGCGAGGACTGCTTCCCGATCAAGCGTGCTCGTACAGTAATAGCGATCGGCCACGAGTCGACCTGGATTATCCGGTAGATAGTCACAGAGAACGGTGAATATCCCTTGTTGTTTCGCTTTTTGGATGATGGGAACTTGATGCATCGCGCCCCCGAGCAACATCAGCTTCAGCATGGTGAGAATCTCCTTTGCGATAAAGTGGTTGGAGTAAATCGGCGTAGATGGCAGCAGTACTGGCGTTCAGTCGCGGTGTCACGAGTTCTTTCGATTGTTGTCCGTGAGCTTTCAATTTTTCAGGATGTTCCAGATACCGCTTAAGCTCGGTCACGAGTGACGCCACCGTCGGTTCGCATTTGTAACAGTTAATGCCTTCGTGCAGATGTCTCTCAACGTTGTTGACGTCATGGCTGACAACAATCCCCATCCCGGACGCGCAGGCTTCAATGATGCTGATGTTCCCGTTCGAATAGGTCGCCGGTAATACGAGGATGTCCGAACTCCGGTAAACGAGATTCAATCCTTCCCACGACTCGATTTCGTCAAGGAACGTGACGTCCTTCAACTGCTCGTCCTCGATATATCGCCGACACGCATCTGCGAGGTGTCCGTCGCGATTGAGCGACATGGAAAGGTTCGGATATTCTTCTTTCAAGATTCGATACGCCTCCAAGGCGACGAGCGGTTGATAACGTTCAATTAAGCGATTGGCAAACAACAGATGAATCGGGTCATTTGGTCCTTTCTGACGCAATGGGTGCGACATATGCGTCTCGATATCAATCGGATAGGGCGCCGAGACGACTCGTTCGGAAGGGAAGCCTAGTTCCTTGATAAATTGATCGCGTGCGACGTTTCCCATTCCGAAAATCAAATCGGTCCGCTTGAACAGTCGATGAATCCGTGTGGTCTTGTGCAAGCCGTTTTCTCTTGTCAATAACGTCGATTCGCCGCTCGTCTCACCTCGAACGTTTCGGATTGGCTCGCTCATGACGACGACGCGCACCCCGAACAGTTTGACAATTTTTAAGAGAATTGCGTGAAACGGGGTAAAGCCGGCTAGTAGCAAGATATGCGGTCGAAACCGGATGAGTTGGACAAACACATCGAGTGACAGATAGTTCGTCTTTTTCGAGAAATAGGAGCCTCTCAAGACGCGACAGCGTTTACCAAGTGGGATGACCCACCAATCAGGACGTTGATCCGTGATTTGTCTATAAAACCAAAACTCAGTATCAAAATATTTATGGAGCGCGTCAGCGAATTTCACTTGATACGGGGAAGCCATATTGGATAAGAAGACGATTCGTTCTCTGGTCATCACACTCACCCGATTCGTTTCGCGGAAGCGGGAATCGTCCATTTCGCGAGTTCTTCCTGGATGTAAGGTAACGTCAACAAGAGTTCCTTCACTTCCTCCACATCGAGCTGTCTCGTATTGTTCGAGTTGTACTCGCCTTGAGCAGTCAACTCCTGGCTGCCTTCACTGAAGTACTTCTCGTAGTTCAAGTCACGATTGTCGGCCGGGACGCGGAAGAATCCACCCATGTCCTCGGAGACGACTTTCTCTTCCCGGGTCATCAACGTCTCGAACGCTTTCTCACCGTGGCGGGTCCCGATGACTTTGATGGGGAGATCGACCCCGAACAGTTGTTTCACGGCTTCCGCGAGCACACCGATTGTCGAGGCAGGTGATTTTTGGACCATGATGTCACCGGCATGCGCATGATGGAATGCGAAGACGACGAGTTCGACCGCATCGGCCAAGCTCATCAAGAAACGCGTCATGAGCGGATCGGTCACGGTGAGCGGCTCCCCTTTTTTGATTTGCTCCACGAATAATGGGATGACCGACCCACGCGAGGCCATCACGTTCCCGTAACGGGTCCCGCAGATGAGCGTCCGGTCTGGTCCGACCGCACGGGCCTTGGCGACGAAAACTTTTTCCATCATCGCTTTGGAGATTCCCATCGCATTGATTGGGTAGGCCGCCTTATCCGTCGAAAGACAGATGACCTTCTCCACACCCGCTTCGATGGCGGCATTCAAGACATTTTCCGTACCGAGAATATTCGTCTTCACCGCTTCGATTGGGAAAAACTCACACGAGGGAACTTGTTTTAGTGCCGCTGCATGGAAAACGTAATCGACCCCATACATGGCATTTTTGACACTGTTCGGGTCCCGTACATCGCCAATGTAGAATTTTAACTTGTCATGATGATAGCGATTGCGAATGTCTTCTTGTTTCTTCTCATCCCGTGAAAAGATGCGAATCTCTTTGATGTTCGTATCGAGGAATCGCTCCATCACGGCATTGCCGAACGATCCCGTCCCACCCGTGATGAGCAATGTTTTATTGGAAAACATAAGAAGGCTCCTTTCGTAGCTGTCTAGTCTCAGATGTAGGAAGAGCGGTATGTCATCATTTACCCGGTTGGTCTCACTTAAATTGGTAACTTAATGGAAACCGTTATCATTTTTTCGCAACATGCATCATCTTCTTTTCTTCAGACGTCGGGCTGGGTGGGGGCGCCCCTTCCACGATTCCTTCCCGGAGCAAAACGTTCCTGACGGTCAAGGCGATACAGCGCAGATCGAACCATAAGCTCATCTGGCGAACGTATTCCCCGTCGAGTTTCGCCTTCATCTCAATCGGAAGCTCATCGCGCCCCTTCACTTGTGCCCATCCGGTCAGCCCCGGCAGCGCTTCTGTCGCGCCTACCTGTCGACGGGCCTCGACCAAGTCGTCTTGGTTCCACAGTGCGGGTCTCGGTCCGACGATGGCCATCTCGCCTTTTAAAATGTTTACGAGCTGTGGCAATTCATCGAGACTCGTCTTGCGAAGAAACGCCCCGACGCGCGTGATGTGTTTCGTGGAGTCGTTAAACAGATGTGTCGGGACATCGTTCGGGGTGTCTTGATGCATCGTCCGGAACTTATACATCCAAAAACGTGTCTCCCGTAACCCGATGCGCTCCTGTTTGAAAAAGACGGGACCCCTCGAATCGATTTTGATCAAGAGGGCGATGAGGAGCAGAAACGGTGCGAGAAGAAGGAGCGCGACTCCGCTGAGCGTCCCGTCAAAAACTCGTTTGAACGTCATATAGTCCATGGCTCACACCTCTTTCTTCTCGGTCGACACCGGATGCTGCTTCCACACCTCTCGCATCACATAGTCCGTGTAGGACAACAAGATGCGGAGCACTTTATCGGAGACGTTCGGCATGGCGTAATCGTTCACGAGTCGCATCGGACCTTCCGTTTCTTCTAAGATTCGAAGCGCCTGAAGCACCCGTTCCCGCTTCAATCCGACCATCATCGCTGCCCCTTCCTCCATCGCCTCCGGACGCTCATGCGCTTGTCGGATATTCAATCCTTTGATTCCAAGAATCGAGCTTTCTTCACTGATCGTACCGCTGTCCGACAACACGGCCTTCGCATGGAGTTGCAGGTGGACGTAGTCACTGAAGCCGAGCGGCTTGAGGGTACGAATGTTTGGATGGAGACGCACCCCACTCTCACGAATGCGTTTTGCCGTCCGGGGATGGGTGCTGACGATGAGGGGGAGCTGGTACGTGGTCGCGACCGCATTGAGCGTGTCGACGAGATCGAAAAAGTTCTCGTCATCACTGATGTTTTCATCGCGATGGGCCGATACGACGAAATAGGCATCTCGCTCCAAGTCGAGCCGTTCGAGCACGTCTGACCGCTCGATCTTCTCCCGTTGACGATGGAGCACCTCGTACATCGGGCTCCCCGTCTTGATGATGCGGTCCGCCGGTAACCCTTCACGAAGCAGATACTCGCGTGCGATGTCACTATAGGTCAGATTGATGTCGGCGATATGGTCGACGATGCGACGATTCGTCTCCTCCGGGACCCGTTCATCAAAACAGCGATTCCCTGCCTCCATATGGAAGATGGGAATGTGATGACGTTTTGCGGCGATGGCTGCGAGACAGCTGTTCGTGTCCCCGAGTAGCAAGACCGCGTCCGGACGCTCGGATGCGAGCACGGGATCGATGGCGATGAGGATATTGCCGATCGTCGCCATCGGACCATCCGCCGAGGCGTCTAACACATAATCCGGTGTCCGCAGGCCAAAGTCTTCAAAGAAAATCTGATTCAATTCATAATCATAGTTTTGTCCCGTATGAACGAGCACATGATCGATTGCCTCGGAGGCTTCGAGACGTGCCATCACGGCGGACAATCGAATGATTTCGGGTCTAGTACCAACAATCGTCATGACCTTGAGTCGTTTCATCTTGTTCCCTCCTAGGATGTGTGGTGAATGGATAGGATGCGTAGTTTCAATTGAGCGAACACTTGGCGGAACATGGCTTTCTCCGTTTCATCAAATGCGAGTCCCCACATGATGATGGCGTATATGCTGATGAGCACGATTCCCTTCAAGCCGAAGCCGAACCAGTTCGAGGACGGGAAGAAGAACTGGATTCCCCAGCCGATGAGCGTGTACAGGAGAATACCGGGCAAGAGTTTCAGATGGCATTTGCGGAAAAAGCCAAGAATGTCGAGACCGAGGACCCGATGATAAATCACGTTCATATAGAAGACGAGACCGACGATGTTGCCGATGCAAATGGCGATGGCCGCACCAATCGGACCAAAGTGTGGAATCAACAGTGGCGAGAGCGTCATACTGATGGCGGCCACGATAAGGGCTGCGAACGCCCGATACTTCACCTTGTTTTCGGCAATGAGTGTCGTGTTGCCGATGTCTTGCGTCAACGTGATCACACTCGGTGCAATCAAGAGAAGCGCGATCACGTAGGAGTCGGTGAAGTCTGGTCCGACCCATAGGTGCATGAACTCTCGACCGAGGATGAAGAACGAAGCGAGAATGAGTCCGACGATATACAGTTGAATTCGACCGATGCGGACGAAGAGGTACCCGATGGCCTCACGATCGTTTCGGGACAACATCCGACTGACCTTCGGAAGGAACAAATAGCCGAGTGAAGCCGCAATGGTCCAGACGTATCCTTCGATGACCATCCCGACGGAAAAGAGGGCAATCGACGCACTGCCTGCTAGAATCCCTAGTAGGCTCGGGGTGATGTTCAACACGAAGCGTTGGGCAACGAGCGTGATCGTGCTCCAGGATGTGAAACTAAAGATGTCCCGATATATTCCTTTCTCTCGATTCTGAAAGTTGGCGCGGACGAGAGTCTTGCGCCGAATGAAGACGTATTCAACGAGTAAGACGATTGTGCCGACCAGCGCATTAACGATGACAAGGGCATACAACCCATAGCCGAGAAGAAGCGCGGTGACCATCAAAGCGACCGTCCCGACCTTCTCAGCGAGATGCAGGGCACTCGAGAAGAGGAATTGTTCATGGGATACGAGAATGCCAGAGAATGGCTTCGTCGGGAACGAGACGACGATGAACAGTCCCGCGATGACATAGAGCACTTTCAACTGTTCGAGTTCGGTCGCTGTCAAACTCGAGTAAATCGAGTCCAAGAAGAAGTAGACGACGGTGAGGATGAGGAAGAGGACGAGTGAGATGGCGATGAACAGTTTATAGGCGATGCCTAAAAATCGTCCTGCCCGCTCGTGGTCCCCCTCCGCCATATACTTGCTCATGAATCGTGAGACGGCCGCATCGAGCCCGAAGTCCATCGCGAACATACTGATGAGAGAGATGGTCAGCATATACAACCCGTAACTCGCCTGCCCGATTTCATGAATCATCCACGGCGTATAGATGAGACCGGATAAGATGCCGAAAAAGATCTGTGTGTAGGACATGACCGCTCCAATCTTGATTTTGCGGTTACTGGCTGCCTCGTCTAGCGTCATGCGTGTCGACATATGCTTCACCTCCTCGTTTTACCAAAAGAACGAATACACCGGCGCTTCGCGAATAAACAAGAGACCGAGCAACATAACTGCCGAGTAATAGACGACGAGTCGTTCCCGCCGCTCGAACGTGCCGACAATCTCTGGAATCATCAACAATAGGAAGAGTGAAAAGTATTGGACGAGCCGCATCATGGACGGGTTTAAGAATGTCAACGGCAAGAGACAGGCGGCGAGTAACAACGCATTGAAGAAATGGATGGCGGATGGATTGTTCGCTAAAATTTGATCTTTTCGCCATAGTGCCATGAAGAGAACAGAGAGCAACATCAGACTGAAGTTGACCGCCCCGGCCCCTTCCATGGCGCTGTAGGTTTCATAGCCAGACACTTGAACGAGCAGATCGAAGAACGAATTCCGGAAGACGAACAATCCGATGACGACCCCGAACATGGTCATCAAATACGCTTTGGTCAGTTGCTTGTTCGCTAAAAAGTAGAACGGGACGAAGATGAGCGAGGATTTATGAATCGTCATGGCGATGCATACGAGCAGAAGGAACCAGCCCAACTTCCGCGCCCGCACGAAATGGTATCCGACGAGCACGACGAGCGCGGTCGCCACCGTTTGGCGTAAGCCGGTGACGGCGAAGAATTCGTAGAAGAGGACCGAAAAGAGCAGGAAACTGATGAGCGGTTCGCTCGAGTATTTGTAGATGAAATAGCCGAGTGGGATCATGAAAATCATCGCGATGAGCACGAGATACACTTGATAGTCCGTAATCACATACTGGATGAGACGTTGGAACAGGTAGAAACCCGGGTCCTCGCTCTCAGTGAAGACGATTTCAAAGAAGCGGTCGGTGAACGCACCGAGCGGTAACGTTTGCGACTGAAGGAAGAGTGCCTTGTACTGCGCGGTATCTGCCCCGACGGTGACGTCTCGGAAGCCTGACAAGACGATCCATTGAATCGTGGCGAAAGATACGAACCAAGCACGGCGACTCGGAATCTCGTGACGGATCAACAACAGTCCCCAACCGACCAACAGCGCCATATTGACTAAATAGATCGTCATCTCAACCCCTCCTTTCTAACGATAAATCAGATTGGTCATCCCTCGATATAGAGACAGCAGGTTTGAAAACAGGATACCGTTCCAGCGAAGCCACCGATATTCCAGCGGTCCAAAGTAACGATTCACATCATGTGTCGTTAAGTACTGTTCCCGTACGTCCGCCGCATTTTCTTTAAACGTGTGCTTCAGAATGATGGCGGTCAATTCCTCTCCGTTATCACGCACCTCGACGTCCTGGAGTAGCCGCTTCAGATAGCGATTCGATTCCATCGTGGCTCGATATGCGATTTTTTTCGTCTGTTGCTCGCCGTGAATCCGTGAATAGACGAGCGGCTCACGCATCACGTAAAAGTCGAACCCATCGAGCGCCAACTCGACCCAGCAGATCCAGTCTTGAATGAAGCGGTCCTCTAACGAAAAACGCCGATGTTCGAACGCTCGTCGCGGAATCAAGAGCGCGCATCCGTTCAAAGTCGAGGACAACAGCAAGTGACGGAACATGTCCTGACTCGAATAGAATCCGCTCACTTTCCGTTGCACCCGTCGGATTGCCTCCCCATTTTCGTCAATGAACGCCGTCCCTGTGACGACGATTGTCTGGTTCATCGGGAGATGTTGCTCGTGCAATGCGGCGAGCTGTCGTTCGATCTTTGTCGGTTCGTACACGTCATCGTGACTGAGCCAGGAGAAATAGTCTCCGTTCATTTCTTCAATCCCACGATTCAACGCACTCGAGACGCCCCCATTTTCCTTTTCCACGTAGCGAATTTTCTTGCCGTAACTTGTCGCAATCGCCGCCGTTTTCCCGTCATCAGTCGAGCCGTCGTTGACGACGATCACTTCAATCGAAGGATGCGTCTGGGCTAAGGCGCTGTCGATACATGTCCGTAAATAATCGCTCCCGTTATAGACGGGGATGATGATGGATACGAGTGGTGTCATAAAGCGTTCCTCACTTTCTCGGT
The DNA here is from genome assembly GCF_018617235.1 of Exiguobacterium sp. s132. GTDB lineage: Bacteria > Bacillota > Bacilli > Exiguobacteriales > Exiguobacteriaceae > Exiguobacterium > Exiguobacterium profundum. Next base: position 1,699,266 of record NZ_JACSJU010000001.1, read on the forward strand.
TTGCAGCTCCTCATACACGTGCAGGTAGTCCTCCGCCCGGTCGAATAAGTCGAACCGTTGACGCGCTTCGTTCGCACAAGCGATTCGTGAGATCGAGGCGTGATGGAGACGATCGAGTCCGTCCATTACATCTTCGACCGATCGCGTGGCGACGACGACACCGGTCCGTTCTGTCACAAGTTCCGGACTGGCCGTGGAATTGAGGACGAGAACTGGCGTGCCACAGGCGAGTGCCTCTGCCGTCACGTTTCCAAATGATTCTTCCTCTGACAGGTTCAACAAGACGTCTGCCGCGGCATAGTAAGAAGCCAATTCGCTCGGGTCATGTGTCTCCTGAACGTGAAGCACATTCGCCGGCAGGTCATGTTGTTCAGGCATCTGTCCGACTAAGACGATTTGGTCGGACGGTCTGGCCGTGGCCAACTCCATGAAGGCAGACAATCCTTTCGCCTCCGTCCAATGGCTCGCCACACCGAGAAGAATGTGTTGTCCCGTCAACCCGAGGCGTGCCCGAAGTGGGGCTACCTCTTTCGGTGTGAACGTCTCCAAATCGACCCAGTTGTAGATGCGACGAATGATGGAGGCGTGTTGCAGAATCGAGAAGTGGGCTTCCATCGTGATCCAATCCGACACTCCCACTACTGCCAAGCGTGGAATGGCGTCGTACCATTGGCGCTTGTCCGCCAACATCTCGCCGGTCCGGTCTAAAAACCAGCTCGGGATGTCTTCTTTTAAGAGCGGGCATTGTCCACATCCATCCTTCCAGCGCGTACATCCGACCGCCGTATAGTGGGTACATTTCCCGGTGAATAGCCAGCAGTCGTGAAGCGTCATGACGGTGGCGATGTCCTGCTTCGCCAAATACTCAAACAACGTCTGAAGATGAAGGTAATTGGCGTGAAGATTATGAAGATGAACCACGTCCGGCCGAAAGCTGTCCATGAAGGCAATCAAGTCAGCGGTCGACCGTTTAGACGTGTACCCTTGGCGCCCCGTCACGCGGGCGTGGAGCGCATGTCGCTTCGTTTCCCACGCCTGTCCGACTACCACACTCGTCTCGGTCACCGGTCCGGTCGCATGGGCGATTCGGACGTTGTGTCCGTAAGAGGCATGAACGGATGCGAGCTCTTTACACATCCGACCGGTGCTTTTCACTTCGTTGATGGCATTGATGTGTAGAATATTCATGTCCGAGACCTCACTCGTATGCGTAGTAGGTGTTGTTATCACGAGAAGAACGTTTGTTGAGGACGAGGCCGAGAAGTTGTGACCCGGTCCGTTCAAGTTGTTCTTTCGCCTTCAGGACGAGCTGACGATCTGAGTTCTCGCAACCGATCACGAGAATCGTCCCATCGGATACGTTGGCCAACAGTCGAGCATCGGCGACGTGCATCATCGGAGGTGTGTCGACAATCACGATATCAAACTGTTCACGCAAATCACTCAGGAGGTCCGTCATGCGTGACGAGGCGATCAGTTCGGTCGGATTCGGTGGAATCGGACCGGCCGCCAGCAAGGTCAGACGCGGAATATCCGTTTTTTGGAGCGCATGTTCGAGCGTGACGCGACCGGCCAATACGGTAGACAATCCCGCATGTGCTGACATCTGAAACGTTTGGTGTGCCGTCGGTTTGCGCATATCACAATCGATGATGACGACATTTTTTCCGAGTTGCGCATAGACGACCCCTAGGTTTGCCGCCGTGGTCGACTTCCCTTCCCCGGACGAAGCGGAAGTGATCGTGATCATCTGTAACTTATGGCCGACGGACGTGAACTCCAGATTGGTCCGAATTGTCCGATATTGTTCAGAAATCGGTGACTTCGGATTCGCCAACGTGACGAGATCCCGTTTTTTATAATCAAGACGATTGGCGTTCTTTTTTCGACCGAACATGCGAAACGTCTCCTTTCACTTGGGGTGTCGCTTCTTTCACATTTTTCGTTTTCAAATCCCGGCGTTCGATTGTCGGAATCGATCCGATGACTGGCAAATCCAGCAACCGTTCCGCTTCTTGCTCATTCCGGATGCGTTTATCAAAGACGTGGCGTAATAGACCGATGAATCCACCTAACAAGAATCCGGCGAAAAGACCGATTGCCGTGTTGAGCAGTACGTTCGGTGAGACAGGCGCTTCCGGAATTTCGGCTGGAGATAAAATTCGAACGTTGTCGATGTTCATCAGATCCGGAATTTCAGAAACGAACACTTCACTGATCACATTGGCCGTTTCCGCTGCCACGACCGGGTCGTTCGCGGTGACGAACACATTGATGACTTGCGATTCCTCTTCACTTTCTACGGTGAGTGCATCCGAGAGCGGGTCTGGTGCGCTCGGCACCTGTTCTTTGACTTTCTCAAGAACAGCCGGGCTCTTCATGATGACGCGATACGTATTGACGAGTGAGAGCGAGGATAACACTTCCGAACTGTCTACGCGGTTGTCTTCTTGTTGTGTAACGAGTAGCACTTGTGTGGACGCCTCATATTTCGGCTGGATGAATGAAGTGCTCAAATAGTAAGCTAAGAGTCCGACGAGAACCATACTCACGAACATCCATTTCTTACTTTTCTTGAGAACTTCCACGAGATCGCCCACGATCGTCGTTTGTTCCTTCATGTTGGTTTCCTCCCTACAGACAGATTAAATGACCGAAATCAGGCGCAGGTTAACTGTAGTACCTTCTTACCCCCTTCATCTTGATAATTGAAAAGAAGGATTTATCATTTTTTCGCAACATCATGTCATGATGCCGTTCCGCTTTCTTCTTTTACGTTGTAGGGAGAGTCGAAAAACAAAAAAAGTAAAATGTAAGCGTTGACATTTTGAATTGCTGCATGCTACATTTCAATTATCAAATAACAACTGAACGGTATCCTGCGCAGGAATGTTACCTTTAGTGGGCATAACCTGACTCGAGTCGGATGAATGACGTGATTTCACGTTCTTCGTTTGACACGGGTCAGGTTTTTTATTTGACGCAAACCAAAATTATGGGAAAAGGAAGGGAACGGACATGAAATATGAACAGCTCGCACGCGATATTATTCAACATGTTGGCGGGAAAGAGAACGTCAATAGCGTCGTCCACTGTATCACCCGTTTGCGTTTCAAATTAAAGGATGAACAAAAAGCAGATACCGAAACCATCAAAAACATGGATGGGGTCGTCACGGTCATGAAGAGCGGTGGTCAATACCAAGTAGTCATCGGGAATCATGTACCAGAAGTGTATAAAGCCGTCGTCGAGGTCGGCGGATTCCAACAACAGTCTCCAATTGAAGAAGAGAACGCTCCAAAAGGATCGTTGTTCAGCCGTTTTATCGATATCATCTCTAGCATCTTCACTCCTGTGCTCGGCGTCTTAGCAGCGACCGGGATGATCAAAGGATTCAACGCCCTGTTCGTCGCACTCGGTTGGCTCGACAATACGTCAGGTACGTATCAATTGTTGAATGCCATCGGGGATTCGCTGTTCTACTTCTTCCCGATTTTCCTCGGCTATACGGCCATTAAGAAATTCGGAGGAAGTCCGTTTATCGGGATGGCCATCGGGGCGTCACTCGTCTATCCGACCTTATCGACGCTGACGGCTGGAGACCCTCTCTATACGGTCTTTGCCGGAACCATGTTCGAGTCACCGATTCATATCACGTTCCTCGGTGTTCCTGTCATCTTGATGACGTACTCGACTTCCGTCATTCCAATTATTATCGCGGCATTCTTTGCAGCAAAACTTGAGAAGTTCTTGAAGACTGTCATTCCAGACGTCATCAAAATGTTCATCGTTCCACTACTCACTTTGTTGATTGTCGTTCCACTCACATTCATCTTGATTGGACCAATCGCGACTTGGGCAGGGATGCTTCTTGGTAGCGCCACGGTCGCTGTATATAACTTGAGCCCGCTCGTCGCCGGCCTATTCCTCGGTGGATTTTGGCAAGTGTTCGTCATCTTCGGTCTTCATTGGGGGCTTGTCCCGGTCGCCATCAACAACTTGACGTCACTCGGGGCTGACCCGATTCTCGCACTTGTGTTTGCAGCATCGTTCGCACAAATCGGTGCCGTGCTCGCAGTCTTCTTCAAAATTAAAAATCAAAAGATTAAAACGCTCACAATTCCGTCCTTCATTTCAGGTATCTTCGGTGTGACCGAGCCCGCTATTTATGGGGTGACGCTCCCCCTCAAAAAACCGTTCATCATGAGCTGTATCGGTGGTGCTGTCGGTGGTGGAATCATGGGTGTCATGGGTACACAAACTTATATCATCGGGGGGCTCGGTGTCTTCGGCTATCCGTCCACCATCTCGCCTGAAGGCATCACAACTGGTTTTTATGGTTCACTCATCGGAACGGCCGTTGCTTTCATCGTCGGGTTCGTCTTGACTTACCTCTTTGGCGGTGTCAATCAAGCAGCAACCGCGACACCACAATCAGAAGTTACACCGGTCGCCAAAGAAGTATCTGCGACAACTGTCAGTCAGGAACAAGTCGTTAGCCCGCTTCAAGGAACTGTCGTCCGTTTGAAAGATATCTCGGATGTCGCCTTCTCATCTGGTTCACTCGGTCAAGGTGTTGCCATCGAACCGACGGAAGGGAAACTGATCGCCCCGGTTTCCGGTACCGTGTCTGCCCTCTTCCCGACACATCATGCCATCGGGATCACAACGGAATCAGGGGCTGAAATCCTGATCCATATCGGTATGGATACCGTTCAACTAGAAGGGAAGCATTTCAAAGCACACGTCACACAAGGTGAATTTGTCGAAAAAGGACAACTGCTGATCGAATTCGATATCGACGCGATCAAGCAATCAGGTCGTGCGTTGACGACACCTGTGATTGTCACGAACCGAAAAGCACTCTCACCAAACTACGCCTCACATGTCCAGACGGGCGATCCGATTTTCATCATCTAATGAATCAAGTGGGAGGATTTTTCCTCCCACTAATATAGAAAGGATGGATACGATGAGTTTTCCAAAAGGATTTTTATGGGGTGGCGCCATTGCCGCCAACCAAGCAGAAGGCGCTTATGCAGAAGGGGGAAAAGGTTTAACTACCGTCGACTTGTTGCCGACGGGTAAAAAACGCTTCGATGTCATGTTTGGAGAATTGCCATCATTAGAACCTATGCCCGGAGAGTTTTATCCTTCGCATGAAGCGATTGATTTTTACCATCACTACAAAGACGACATCGCTTTATTCGCTGAGATGGGATTCAAGGCGCTTCGTCTCTCGATCGCATGGTCACGAATCTTCCCGAACGGAGATGACGTTGAGCCAAACGAGGAAGGCTTGCAGTTTTATGATGATGTCTTCGATGAACTATTAAAACATGGGATTGAACCGGTCGTGACAATCGCTCACTTCGATGTACCCGTCAGCTTGATCAAAAAATATGGAAGCTGGCGCAATCGACGAGTCGTCGACTTCTTCGAGACATATGCGAAGACCCTCTTCACCCGCTACAACGGTAAAGTGAAATATTGGATGACGTTCAACGAGATCAATATGCTACTCCACCTCCCATTCATTGGAGCGGGCATCGTGTTCGAGGACGGAGAAGACAAGCAACAAGTGAAGTATCAGGCGGCCCATCATCAACTCGTCGCGAGTGCGAAAGCCGTCAAAGCAGCTCACGAAATCAATCCTGATCTACAGGTGGGTTGTATGCTTGCTGCTGGTCAAACGTATGCCTATTCGTGTAACCCGAATGATGTGTTAGATGCAATGGACAAAGACCGTGAATCGTTCTTCTTCATCGACGTCCAATCACGTGGAGAGTACCCGGGATATGCCAAACGATATCTCGAGGAGCAAGGTATTACGCTTCAGATAGAAGAAGGAGACCTCGAACTGTTGAAAAAGCATACGGTCGACTACATCGGCTTCAGCTATTATGCAAGTCGGACGACGAGTACGGATCCAGAGATAAACCAGTCGACCGAAGGAAACATTTTCAGTTCACTTGAGAATCCGTTCCTCGAGAAATCGGAATGGGGCTGGACGATTGACCCGACCGGTTTCCGGATCACGGCGAACCAACTGTATGACCGCTATCAAAAGCCGCTATTCGTCGTCGAGAACGGACTCGGTGCCGTCGATACACCGGATGCGACCGGATATGTCGAAGACGATTATCGCATCGACTATATGGCGAAACATATCGAACAGATGCACGAGGCCATCAAGGACGGTGTCGAGATCATCGGCTACACAAGCTGGGGTCCGATTGACTTGGTGAGTGCGTCGACCGGTGAGATGAAGAAACGCTACGGCTTCATCTATGTCGATAAAGACAATGAAGGCAACGGGACGCTCACACGTTCGAAGAAAAAGAGCTTCGATTGGTATAAGCAAGTGATTGCGACGAACGGAGCGGACGTCAGTACTCCTGTTCAAACTACTAAATCTTGATTGAAAAGGAGGCAACCGACTTAAATCGGTTGCCTCCTTTTTGAATGGTAGTGATGAATTCATTCCACCCCAAACCGATACACCGTCCGCGAGTGATACAACTCACCCGGTTTCAGTTCGATTGAGGTTGCGATGTCTGGATGGTTTGGGGCATCTGGGAACGCCTGGGCTTCGAGACAAATTGCGCTATGTTTCTGTCGACCGTCGAGCGTCACCGGTGTCTCTTCACTCAAGAAATTCCCTGTGTAGACGACCATGACCGGTTGATTCGTCTCGACCGTCATCGTCCGTCCGCTCATCGGGTCGTGCAATCGAATCGGTTCATCCTTCAAGATAAAAGGATGATCAAGACCGCTCGCCCGTTCAATCGCCTCGTCTCCTGACACGAGCGCCTCTCGGACCGCTTTTCCGTCTCGGAAGTCGAACGGCGTCCCGCTCACATCACGCAACTCTCCTGTCGGCAGTGAATCCGCGTCGAGCACCCCGACCGAATCGGCTGGTAGCATCAGCTCATGATCGTGGATGGTTGGGCGTCCGCCAAGATTGAAATAGTTGTGATGGTTCAGGTTGACCCACGTCAGTTGGTCTGTTTCCGCCGTCATCGTGACAATCAGTTCATTGTCATCCGTCAGTTCGTACAACACTTTAAAGAAGACGTTGCCGGGATACCCTTCTTCCCCGTCCGGGCTGAGATATGTGAACTGGATACACTGTTCGTCCGCATCCATCTCCCAATAACGGGACGTGATGCCTTTCTCGCCTCCGTGAATATGATGGGGCGCCTCGCTTGGGGTCAAGGCGACACCCTCAATCTCTGCGTCACGAATCCGTCCGGCAATCCGCCCTACGATTGACCCGAGATAGACCGGATTTTCTAAGTATTGTGAGACGTCCCCGTATTTCAAGATGACCGAGTCTAGGTTTCCTTCCCGGTCCGGGGCCGTCAGTTCCGTCATCGCACAACCATAATCGATGGCGGATAGTCTCATGCCGTTGGTGTTTTGAATCGTCGCTTGTTTCACTCGTACTACCACCTTTAGTTCGTTTTCTCTCTCATTCCCGACCTTGGTGTTCCGTACTCCACTTTATCGACATGGCTAAGGAGTGACCGGATGAACGTATCAAATCGTTCCTGCCCAGCGTTCGTCTGTTTAAAGACACCAGCATCCTCAAGACCTTTCACAAATTTATCGACGACCGCTTGATCGACAATCGTTTTCGGGTCGCCCGACTTCTTCCGTAACTCATCGGCCCACTCTTGATGCATCACTTTGACATCAACGTCCTCGCCGGCCACATAGTGAACAACTTGCTCAAGTTCTGTCTTCAGGCGCGCTGGCAAGACGGCGAGCCCCATTACTTCAATCAAGCCGATATTCTCACGCTTGATATGATGCACATCAGCGTGCGGGTGGAAAATACCGTCCGGATGCGCCTTGCTCGTTCGGTTGTTTCGCAAGACGAGATCGAGCTCGTAACGTCCGTTTCGGCGTCTTGCAATTGGCGTCACCGTATTGTGTGGGACACCTTCTGTATACGGAATGACTTCACTAACGGTGTCCTCATAATCGCGCCAATATCCGAGCAACTGGTTCGCCAACATGACAAGCTGCTCTTTTTGATTGGAGCGGAGACGGACGACCGAGAGCGGCCAGTACAGCGTCTCGATATCGACTTGATCATAGCGTTCAGAACGATATGTCGAGACGACTCGCGCATCGTCCATCGCGAACCGGTAGCGGCCGGCCTGGTAATGGTCATGCGTCAAAATCGAGCCTCCAACAATCGGCAAGTCTGCATTCGACCCGGCGAAGTAGTGTGGGAACTGCGTGATGAAGTCGAGCAGACGCTCGAAAGCTCCTCGGTCGATGACCATGTCACGCACCTCGTTCGACAGTAAAATTGAGTGCTCATTGTAATAGAGGTACGGTGAATACTGGAACGACCATGGCTGTCCACCGAGCGTGAGCGGGATGATGCGATGATTCGCACGCGCTGGGTGTTTCAAGTGACCGCTGTATCCTTCGTTCTCAATCGCGAGTAATCCTTTTGGATAGTTCGATGTCGAGGTCGGTTGCATTCGAGCGAGTGCAATCTCACGCGGGTCCTTCTCCGGTTTCGACAAGTTGATGGTGATATCGAGCGTGCCATAGCGAGTCGGTGCCTGATACGTGATATTGTTCGCGATACGACGTGTCTGGATATAATTTGACGCCTGACTCATCCGATAGAAATAGTCAGTCGCCGCTGTCACATCTGTCTCAAGGAGCTCATTGAAATGACGTGTCACTTCCGATGGCTTGGATACGAAGATATCCATGATTTCCGCCATGAAGCGGTCCTTCTCTTCAAGGATCGGCTCGATAATGTCCGCCCCCACTGCATACTCGACCACTTGTTCGAGCAACTCGGGGATTGACAGCTCTGACACAAAACGTGGGACTTCAAAGTCGAGCTTATTCAGTTTTGCGAGCACGCGGTTCCGTGAATAGATACGGTCCTGCTCGTCAATCAGCTCTTCACGAATCGCCGCGTCGACGAGTGCCTCAATCATCACATCGATCATCGTCTCACCTCTTTCACCTGATAGCCGAATGGATGTGTCACATGCCAGTTCCAAGCGTCCGTCAAAATCGTCTCGACGTCGGAACGGGTCGGTGTCCATCCGAGGATACGTCTTGCCTTGTCAGACGAGGCAATCAATTTAGCCGGGTCCCCGGCGCGGCGTTCACCAAGTAAGACCGGAATGTCATGTCCCGTCACGCGACGTGCCGCCTCGATAATTTCGAGCACTGATAGCCCGTTCGCTGTCCCGAGGTTGAAAACGTCGCTCGCACCGTCTTCTCGTAAATAACGGAGCGCTAACATATGCGCATCGACGAGGTCTTGGACGTGGATATAATCACGGATACATGTCCCATCTTCCGTCGCATAGTCATCACCAAACACGGTAATCGCGTCACGCTGTCCGTTCGCCACTTGCAGAACGATTGGGACGAGATGCGTCTCCGGGTCATGGTCTTCGCCGATTTCACCGGTCGCAATCGCGCCAGCGACGTTAAAGTAACGGAGTGCGACCGAGCGGATACCATGTGCCTGGTCACACCAGCGAATCATCGACTCCATCGCGAGCTTTGTCGCCCCGTATGTGTTCGTCGGATTCGTAAGCGCCGTCTCGTCAATCGGCATCATGGTCTGGTCACCATAAGTCGCGGCCGTCGAGGAGAAGACAATCCGTTTCACTGACGCATCGCGCATTGTCTCGAGGAGAATTTGCGTCCCGAAGACGTTGTTGTCATAGTAGGCGAGCGGGTCCGTCATTGATTCGCCAACGAGGGAGTTCGCTGCGAAATGAAGGACGTCTGTGATTGATTCCTTTATGAAAACATCTTTCAAGAACGTTCGATCACGCAGGTCGCCCTTATAAAAACGGACATCCTGTGGAATCGATTCAACATGTCCTGTCTGAAGGTTATCGAGAATGACGACGTTTTCCCCTTCTTTCAACAATGTACGAACGGCGTGCGAACCGATATAGCCGGCACCGCCAACAACGAGTATACTCATTTCACTTCCTCCTCTACGAGTTCTCGTACCCCGTCCCCGACCGAGGCGACGTAACACGTCGGTGCGTGACCGATTGTCGACACATATCGATCCGACGTTTCCTGAATCATCGATCCCGTCTTGTCTTGACGGACGATGGCGATGGCACAACCACCGAATCCGGCCCCCGTCATGCGAGCACCGATGACGCCGTCACACCCTTGCGCGGCTGAAACGAGCGTGTCTAGCTCGATGCCGGTCACTTCGTAATCATCCCGGAGCGATGCATGCGACGCATTCATCAACTGACCGAACGTCTCGAGTCGTCCTTCCTGTAGAGCAGTGTAGGCGAGTATTGTCCGCTCGTTCTCAGAAACAGCATGACGCGCCCGTTTACGAAGTGTCTCTGGCAAGTCGAGCGCGACTTGTTCAAACGTTTCCATCGACAATTGTCCGAGAGAATTGACTTCACATTTCGGTTGAATCAAGCCGAGTGCAGTGTCGCATTCGCGCCGACGTTCGTTATATTTCGAGTCGGCGAGTTCCCGACGTTTGTTTGTGTTCATGATGACGATGTCGTACCCGTCGAGGACAATCGGTGCATAGTCATGATGGAGCGTCTCGCAATCGAGGAGCATCGCCTGCCCCGCTTTGCCCATTCCAATAGCGAACTGGTCCATGATACCGCTATTGACACCAATGAACGTATTCTCGACCCGTTGTCCGAGTCGGACGAGGTCAAGCCGTTCGAGACCGAGACCGTACACTTCATTTAACATGTATGCCGTTACGAGTTCGAGGGAGGCTGATGACGAGAGACCCGCCCCATTTGGGATGTTGCCCGCAAGGAAGAAGTCGAACCCGTTGAGGTCGTGTCCGTCTTTCCTGAGAAGCGTGACGACCCCTTTCACGTAGTTCGCCCAGTCGTGGCTCGCCTCGTACGTCTCGTCCGTCACCGGGAACGTGACGATACCAACCTCTTCAAAATTGAGCGAATAGACACGAATCAGGTCGTCTTCGCGCTTTTTCACGAGTCCGTATGTTCCGAACGTGATTGCACATGGGAAGACGTGTCCTCCGTTATAGTCGGTATGCTCGCCAATCAAATTGATGCGTCCCGGTGCGAAGAACGACCGGTCTGCTGAGGTGGCAAACACCTCCTCGAATTGTTGTTTCAGCTGTTCCATGTTAAATGAAAGCATGCGGCTTCATCCCTTCCATCGCTCATGCCGGGTGGATGACCAGGCAATACGCGTCATAGTCTGTTTGTTGTGTGAGGTTTATGCCTTGTTCCATCAAATAGCGTCCGCTCACGCGGCGTCCTTCTAGTTCGTACGTCCGTTCAGGATCGAGCCCGCGTAGCTTCACACGCAAACGATTTTTCCCGTACTGACGACGGTCGGCGTTGAGGAGGACGATATAGTCTTCGCCGTTCGTATAGCCGACGGCATGGAAGCCGTCCCGTTTGAGTGAAGCGAGGCGATGGCTCGTCCCGTGCTGCACAATCGGACGGATCGTCTTGTACGTCGCAATCCATTCTTTCGCTTCTGAAAGCTCATCTGGTGTCCATTCTAGTAGGTTGCCACCGATACCGAGCGTGCCTTGCATCGCACTGACGAACCGATACGCGAGCGGCAACGAACGATTGTTCAACCAGTTCGGTGAGTCCGTCACCCAGCAGCTCATCATCTTGGCGTTGTAGGCGTATGAGAAACCTTCTTGAATCGCGAGGCGGTCGAACGCGTCCGTGTTGTCGCTCGTCCAGACCTGCTCGACGCGTGAGAGCACACCGAGATCGATTCGTCCACCACCACCTGCGCAGGACTCGAACGCGACATTCGGATGTTTCTCCCGCAACGTGTCGAGGATGCGATACACGGCTTCCGCATGACGGAGCCATAGTTCCTTCGCATCTTCCATGCGCGGACTGTCCGGTTCTGAGAAGGCGCGGTTCATGTCCCACTTGATGTAACGAATCGCGTGTCGTCCGAGCAATTCATCGAGCCACGCCGTCACGTGCGCCTCCACTTCAGGCAGTGCAAGGTTCAAGACGAACTGGTTCCGCGACGTCGTCGACGGGCGTCCGTCCGTATAGTAAATCCATTCCGGATGAGCCCGATACAAATCTGAATCCGGATTGACCATCTCCGGTTCGACCCATAGCCCGAACTGGAGGCCTTTCTCCTCGACGTAGCGGACGAGCGGGTCGAGCCCGTTCGGGAACTTCGTCGTGTTGACGTGCCAATCCCCGAGTCCGGCCGCGTCCGAGTGACGCTCACCGAACCAACCATCATCGACGACGAATAACTCACAGCCAATCGCGGCCGCCTCATCGACGAGACGTTTTTGTCCATCCTCGCTGACATCGAAATAGGTCGCCTCCCAGGAGTTGTAAAGGACCGGGCGTAACACGTCACGTGTCGCTTCCGGCATGATGACGTCGCGCTCAAAGTCATGGGCGTTCTGACTCATACCACCGAACCCGCGTTGCGTATAGCCGATATAGGCCGGTGGCGTCGTGAACGACTCACCCACTTGAAGCGTCTTCGCGAAGTCGAACGGATTGATCCCGCCCGTCACCTGTGTAAAGCCAAACTCGTCTTTTTCAAAATGAATCGCCCAGTTGCCGGAGTAACCGAGGAATCCAAAGACGACCTCCCCGTCTGTCTCCGTCGCGTCACTGTCGAGCGCGAACCACGGATTACTTTGATGGCTCGTCAATCCGCGACGACTCTCGATTGTTTTCTTGCCTGGGAGGAGCGTCCCTTGCTGGAGCTGGAACTCGCTCGTCCACGCCCCGCTGAAATGACTGAGTCGCATCTCGCGCTCAATGAGTCCGAGGCTGAAAGACTGCGCGCTCTCGAGCGTGACCGTTTCTCCTGCCGTGATGGTCATCTTGCGTGAGATGATGTCGTAAACCGGATGAAGCGTGAACTGGAGCGTCACTTGAAGTGATTGAATTGAATCGATCAAATCGAGCTCGAGTGTCTCTCCATCGATACGTGCATCACCGAGTGAGAAAGCGTGCAATCGTTCTGTCGTCGTATGACTCTTCAACGTCGGTTCCGTATAGACAAGGTCGCCGAACGAGGTGAACTCGTAAGCGGCCACCCCTTCTGGTGTCTCGAACGACGAGTGCAGAACGCGCGCGTCTGGTAGTTCTATGATGTCTAATTCATGCAGGCGTCCGCCGAGATACTGATGGATGAGACGACCTCGTGAATCGACATCAAACACGTACGTGAGATTCGTTCCGATGAGGGCGAACCGATTGTCGTGACGAACAATCATGCCTTCACCTCCTGTTTCAATAGGACAACATCGAGCGGTTTAAGTTCGAGCTTGCCTGTTACCGTTTTCCCGTCAAGCGTCTGCCACGTGCCATCGAGGTCAACCGTTGATTTAACCTCGGTCGAATGGTTCAGGTAGAAGCGGATCACCTGCCCGTCTCCTTGACGGTCGACCTTCTCGACATCGTCTGGAAGTCGGGTCGCGTCGATCCCAGCGCGTGTGAGCGCCTGATGATAAACTGCATCGAGCATCTCGTCGTCGACCGATGAACCGATGTATGTCACGTCTCCTTTATACGTGTGCCGTGTGATTGCCGCAGTCCCTTTATAGAAGGCCTTTTCATATGTTGCCAATACGTCGGCGCCTTTCGGTGTAATCAAGTCACACCAAATGTTCGCCTCAGAAACTTGGTCACCGAGTCGGACTTCGTTCGATTGGACGGTCTGCAAACTCTCGTACTCATCAATCTCGATACCCGCGTATTCGGCAAACTTACCTGGTAGCGTCAAGTTGTGGCAACGGTTAATCGGGTCTTTCACGCCTGTACGGTAGGTGAAGATGACGTGCCCACCCTTTTCGATATAGTCGATGAGCGTCTCGTCAAACACATCATTTCCGAGGAAATAGAGCGGGACGACAACGAGTTTATACGAATCGAGCGCGTCCCCTGGGAAGACGATATCCGTGTTGACACCTTGACGGACAGCTGCACCGTAGAAGCGGACAAACTCTTGCTTGAAGTTAAATGCGTCGGAGTGTGGTTGGTGCGTCCACGCCCATAAGTTCTCCTGATCAAAATAGACAGCAACGTCTGACTTGTACGCAGCCGCGTTGATCATGTCGCCATGCGCGTGAAGCTCCGACATGACGTGCTTCACTTCTTCGAACTTCCGTTTCGGTTTCCCGTCATGGTCAATGATGCCGTGACAGAACTCTTCCGTCCCAAAATCCGCGGCACGGAATCGGAAGTAGACAATCGCCTCGGCCCCACGCGCGACAGCCTGATGTGTCCAGAGACGGATATGACCAGGTCGTGGTAAGTAGCCGATGCGGCTCCATCCTTGGGCCCCGCTCAACTGTTCCATCACCCAGAATCCTTTGCCTTGTTTCGAAGAACGGCACAAATCATGATCGTGCGCCGTCTTCTCGAAACGGTTTGGTTCTGGCAACCCGCCCCATACCGGATAGTTGTCGAAAGAGACATAGTCGAGATCTTGTGCCATCTGCTGCTGGTTGATTGCCATGTCGCTATATACGAGGTTATGCGTGATGAACGCATCCTCATGGATGAGCGGGCGGAGCGTGTCGACCTGGAGCTTGTTAAACGAGCGATATGCGTCCGAGCAGAAGCGGTCAAAATCGACGAGAAGCGACGGATTGTGTTCTTGGAACACGGTGCGAGGGACCGGAATCTGTGTCCATGCCGTATATGTATGGCTCCAGAAGACGGTCCCCCAAGCCGCGTTGAGCGCGTCGAGCGTCTCGTAGCGTTCTTTCAGCCATTCCTGGAACGCCTCTTGGTCGACATCACCGTACGAACGGTCCGACTGTTCATGTCCATACTCGTTGTCCGTCTGCCAACCGATGACACGTGGATGACGACCATACCGCTCCGCCATCTTGCGGGTGATTCGTTCACAGTATTCGCGGTAGACAGGGCTGTTGACGGTATAGTGACGACGAGCTCCGAAGCTGATACGCACCCCGTCTTTCGTCACCGGAAGGATGTCCGGATGTTTTTCGATAAGCCACGCGGGCGGTGTCGCCGTAGGCGTGCCGAGCACGATGTCAAAGTGTTCGCCGAAGGTTTCGACGACCTCATCCCAAAATGAGAAGTCAAACTCACCGTCGGACGGTTCCATCATCGTCCAGACAAATTCCGCCATCCGGATGACGTTGACACCGAGTTCTTTCATCAAGCGGACATCCTCGTCCCAAAGTGCACGATCAGTCTGTTCTGGATAGTAATCTACTCCTAAATACATGCTGTTCACCTCAATCGATTATTTGACCGCTCCTGAAGTCATGCCTTTTTGTAAGAAGCGTTGGAAAAAGATATAAAACACCATCGTCGGCAAGCTGATCAAGACGAGCGAGGCGTATAATTTACCAGGGTCTCCGCCGAGCGCTTCCGTGAAGAAGGTCGGTGCCATCGTTACTGTCTGTTTGGCCGGGTCTGTCATGAACGTAAGTACCATCAAGTATTCGTTCCATGAGTTGAGAAACGCGTAAATCGTCGCTGTTGCGAGTGCCGGCTTGGCGAGTGGCATCATGACTTTATAGAAGATTTGAAACGTCGACGCCCCGTCGATATGCGCTGCTTCCATCAATTCGTTTGGCAGCTCGTCGAAGTAACTCTTGATGAGCATGAGTCCGAACGGAAGGAAGAAGGCGATTTCGGCACCAATCAATCCCCAATAGCTATTGAGCCCGTCAAGTGTGCGCAACGTGAAGAAGAGTGGCACGATGAGCGAGGCGACCGGTAACATCAATCCCGCCAGAACGAGATTAAATAAAAGGCGCTTCCCGGCGAACTGGAGCTTCGAGAAACCGAACGCCGCAAATGCAAGAAATGAGATGGAAATCAAGATCATGAAGAAGGCGACGATGAAGCTGTTAAAGACGAATTGTGGGAAGTTCGGATTTTGTAGCGTCGCGATGTAGTTGTTGAAGCCATTGACACGTAAGCTTTCCTTGAACATGACGAAGATCGGGAACAACCAGAGGATTGCCATGAGTGACAGACCGATATTGGTGAACCATCTTCCTTTCTTTGTTTGCAGTTCCATCTGTTCTCCCCCTTAGTCCATTTTCTTCTGTACACGCATCTGGAAGTACGTGATGCCGAGTGCAATCGCAAGCAAGATGACGGCGACAGCGCTGGCATAGCCGACCTCTTGATGCAACATCGATTTACGGAACAGGTATGTCGAGATGACCTCGGTCGAGTTACCTGGTCCTCCTTGTGTCGAGATCCAGACGATGTCGAACGTCTTTAGACCACCGATGACCCCGAGGATCGTCAGTGTGAACGTCGTCCCTTTCAAGTTCGGGAAGACGACACTCCAAAGCGTACGCCAAAATCCTGCCCCGTCGATATTAGCCGCCTCGAACACTTCCCGTTCGATTGCGAGCATCGCCATGTAATACATGATCATGGACGAGCCTGTCCATTGGAAGATGTTAATCAGAATGATAGCGTAGAGCGCAACGTCTTGGTCGCCGAGCCAGTTCTGTTCAAACGCACCAAGACCAATCATGCGAAGGAATTCGTTGATATATCCGAACTGGAAGTCAAAAATTTGCGTGAACGCCGCCCCGAGGACGACCGGGCTCAAGACGACCGGGAAGAAGAACACCGATTTGAAGAACGTCCGCCCCATGCCTTTCGTGTGAAGCAAATAGGCCAATACGAGCCCGAGACCCGCCTGAATCGTGACCGTCAAGACAGTGAAGATCCCCGTGTTTTTGAGCGCATTATAAAATTCTGGGTCTTTGAACATCCGGCCGAAGTTTTCAAAACCGATATACACTTTCTCAAACGAGATTCCGTCCCATGAAAAGAGTGAGTGATAGGCGTTGTAGAAGATTCCGTAATAGATGAAAGCGATGACGAACAGGACGGTCGGAGCGACGAACGCCCAGCCGATCAAGTTCTGCTTCATCCGCTCTTTCTTACGAATCGGATTCGGTGCGCTCGGTGGTACCGATGTGAGCTTCGGCTTGGACTTGGTCAAATCGGTTGCTTGTTGCATAAGGTTCCCTCACTTTCAGATTCAAAAAATCGAGCGCCAGTGAGTCTGGCTACTGGCGCTCGTTTGATTATTTACCTTGGTCCGCAATCGCCTGGATGCGTGCGAGTGCTTCTTTCGCATCTTGTCCGGCAGCGATGTTTTGAAGTTCTTTTCCGAGTGCGTCGTAGACTTTCGGGTCACGGATTCCGCGTCCTGCGACAGCGTTCTTCACCGTTTCGTTCAAGATTTTGTACGACTCACGTTCAACATCATTGGTGAACTTGTCTTCGTATGCTACTTCGATGTCTTTAATGGCTGGTGCCATCTCAAACTTCTCCATGTATAGCGCCTGTCCTTCACCTTGCGTCATGTAGGCGATGAAGGCAGCCGCACCTTCTTGTTGTTTCGATTCTTTGTTGACACCTAGTGCCATGTCGATTGATGCGATGACCGGTTGTTCTGTGCCACCTGCAAGGTTTGGCATTGGAACGAAACCAATCTCGTCTTCGAAGTTGTTCCACTTGTCACGCTTCTCGACCGTCGTCATCGAGTGGGCTTCCCATGAACCAATGATCCACATCGTTGCTTTCTTGTCGAAGAAGTTGTTCATGCCGTCCATGTATGTCGCAAGACCCAAAGCGCCTTCTTGAAACACTTTGTCCTCGTACAGTTGTTGCCAAAGTTCAGCCGTCTCGACCATCTCTTTATCCGTCCACTTCGCGTCACCCGCTAGCACTTCTTGGATGTAACCCGGTGCGACCTGGTGGCTCAATACGTTGAAAACGTCAACGCCAACCCACGCGTCCTTCGCGCCTAGTTGCATCGGGATGACCTTGTCGCCAGATGCGTTGATTTTGTCAATCGCCGCAACCGTCTCATCATAAGTTTTCGGAGGTGTCACGCCATATTTGTCGAGGAGTGTTTTGTTGTACATGAGGTATGCCTGTCCTGTGAATCCGACCGGTACCGCATACTGTTCACCGTCGACTGTTGTCTGTTCGACACCAAGTTCGATTAATTTATCTTTCCATCCTTCTCCGGCCGCTTTATCCATATAGTCTTTCGCTGGTACAAGGCGATCCTTGTATTGCGGAATCATCGGTTCTTTGAGACCAATGACGTCCGGACCATCTCCACCAAGCATCGCGACTTGAAGCTGTTGCTCGTAGTCTTCGAGGCGTTTAAACTTGACCACATAATCATCTTGCGATTCGTTGAACGCCTTCGCCATTTCTTCCCCGACTTCAGGTTGTGGCGCCCACCCCCACCATGTGATGACGGGTTTGCCGTCTTCCGTTGTCGCCGCCGCTTGTTCGTCATCGCCGCAGGCAGCGAGTAAAGATGAGAGCATTAAGACAGATGATGCGAGTGCAATCGTCGTTTTTTTCATGTTCATTCTCCTTTGAATGTGTTGTCACGCCACAATCCGATGGCATAACTCCCGAATAAGATGGTCTGACATCGGGCGATCCCCGAGCCATGTTAATGTGTACGCTATCAGTTCCAAATCGAGCTTCGGTCCGTCTATGTATGGGCCGACGACGTAGAGGTCCGCCCCGAACGGCAATGCGTCCTGTTCTTTCAAGCGCCATAGCAAAAGTTCAAACAGGCCGTCCATGTCCTCGAACGACACGTCATGCGAGAGCGTCGATGCTCGGAACAATCGGATATCACGCGTCTCATCGTCATAAAGACGGAAGATACCATCGCGTCTAGAGCGCGTAATGATGATGCTCGTCTCATCCCCCGTTAGCGCTTCCATTTCATCGAAGGCAAAGTCCTTTCGTGCGAACATCCTAGTCGCCCCGTAGCGACCGAAGATTGTGTGAAACTGATCTTTCAATGGTGTCTCTTTTTGCATCGCTACCCCTCCAAACGTGTCGTTGAGAGTGTCACCCCTTACTTAGTAAATTAAATTTATTATCTAACTACACATAGACTATAGCATGCCCTCATTTATATTGTAAACGCTTTCTTATAAAGAAATTAAAAATCGCCTTTCCCTAATAGAACGGCGATTCATGGTTTCATTGGATTTCACCGAACATCTCGTTCGTGATAAGCGCTGCGGCTCCGAGCGCCCCTTGGCTGGCGTTCCACGAGACGACACGGATATCGGTCTGTCGGGCGTCAAGGGTGAGCGCCGTTTGGGCGACACGCTCCTGAATGTTCGTGACGACGTCTGGCGCATAGTTGAATAGCGGACCTCCGAGAAGAATACGTCCCGGGTTCAAAAGGTGGATCATGTTGAGCGTGGCAATACCGATATATTCGCCGGCCCGTTCGTATAGTTTTCGTACATCTTGATTCAAATGGACAGCGTCACGAAGATCATCAAGTGTCAGTTCATGCGAGAGCTGACGAGCTTCATTCAATATGGCACGTTCCCCGGCGACTGCCTCTAGGCAACCACGATTACCGCACGAACAGATTGGTCCGTCGAGCATGATGCGCATGTGTCCAATCTCCCCAGCAATATGATGCTCACCGTCAATCAATTCGCCCGCGTGGACATAGGCTCCCCCAATTCCATAACCGGCATACACGTAGAAGAATTCCTCGATACCAATCGCTTCCCCGAAGTACAATTCACCAAGGGCGAGTGTCCGCACATCGTTCTCAACGAATACGTGCTGCTCGAGGCGTTTCTCTAGTTCGCGCTTGAGAGGGATATCATGCAAGTGAAAACGTGGGGCAAATAAGACAATCCCTTCACCCGCCTCGACCATTCCGTGCACAGAAACACCAAGTCCAATGACATTCCCTATAGCTCGTTTGTTCAATATGGTGTAGAGAGCGACAATCGCGTCGATGAACTCCTCGTTCGTGTCAAACCGTTCGTCGTGCCATGCTTCGTCAAGTAACTCTCCATGGATGTTTGTGACGACGCCATGCAGTTTTCGCTGTGTCGCATCGATTCCGATGACAAAACGGTCGCTCGCAGCAAGTTCGAGCATGATCGGGCGACGTCCGCCGCTTGAGACCCCAAGCTCGCGCTCACTGATTAATCCCTCTTCCTTCAATTCGTTAACAATGTTCGAAATAGTCGGTTTCGTCAAACTTGTCTTCTTAGCAAGTTCAACCCGTGATACCGGCTGATGAAGCCGAATCAATCTAAGAATCAGTGCACGATTGTATGTCCTCATCCATTTAGAGTTACGTGGCGTTGTGTTCCCCATGACCATTCCACCTATTCCTATCTTTTTCTTTCAGTATAGCACTTGTTAAATCCGTAATTAGTTGCGCTTTCATTTTTACGACCATCTATTTTTGATTTTTTATTTTCCACATGCTAAATCAAGTTCAATATAAAAAACGATTTATGCATCGGTTGATTCCATGCATAAATCGTAAAAACACCTACACTGTTGTTCATAATCAATATATTTAACTTCTACTTCACCACTTCCAACGTCCTCGCCAGTTTTTCTCAGGTAAACGTGGAGGATTCACCGAAATCGGTTCATCCGCTAACATCTCCTCCGTAAAGTGGAGGTGCTGTTGCCACATCTCTTCCCCTAATTCGTTGATGACTTCCTGTCTCGCTGCTAACCAATTGAAATCACGATGTTCCACGTTATGGGCATCGGAGGCGACGATGTGACTCAGCCCGTTACTGATGAACGTGAGTGCGAGTTCCCGCATCTGTCTCCCGAACTGTCCTGTCAAACTGCTTGTTGTCACTTGGGACAACGCACCCGATGATACGAGATGATGCAATTTTTCTGGATGGAGTGCAAACTCACGATTCCGCTCCGGATGCGCGATGACCGGAACGTATCCAGCCGCCTGTAGTTGAAAGAATAAGGACTCCGTATAAGCTGGTAGACTTTGACTCGGCAGTTCCACGAGGACATATCGTGACCCAGCGAGCGAATGTGCCTCTCCGGACTCCAACGCTTCGACCATTTCTCCAAAAATTCGAATCTCTTGTCCAACATACAAGGTCAAGGGGATCTGTTCATCATCGAGTCGTTTTTGTAGATGCGCGACTTCTTGCGTGATGTCATGATGCTGCGTCTCAAAGTACGGATGATACGCGTGTGGTGTCACGACAATCGATGTCACCCCCTCTTCCACCGCACGTTTCGCGAGTTGAAGGGATGCTTCCATTGTACGTGGTCCGTCATCTACTTCAGGCAACAAATGACAATGTACATCAATCATGAGTGTTCACTCTCCATTGTGTGATTGTTTTAGCCAAACGTATTCATACGGGCGAAGCGTTACATTTGTCATCCATTCTTCTGTAAAGAGACTCGTCCCTTCACAATCCGTCTGCACCGTCTCTTCACTCATATTCGTCAATAACAGTAGGGTCTCCTCTTGATGCGTTCGCTTAACAGCGAAAACGCGCCGATCGAGATTTAGGACCTCTTGACCAATGTAAGGGGACAAGGCAGGGTGGAGTCGTTTCACATTCAATTGGCTCAATATCCCTTCATAAACACGAAGTCGATCCGGATCGCGTTTCAATGCTCGGACGAGATCTTCCTGTTCAACCGGTTGCGACACCCCAAATAAAGTTCGATAATCAATCAACGGAATCCCTTGAAGCGACAACAATACACTGTGGGCTGCGAGAATCACATCTGGGTTAGTGTCCATCAGATTTTTCTCAAACGGATCACGTTCCGCTGAAGATAGGAAATTGAAATATGTTTGATTGGCTCTCAGTGAATGAACTTGTCTCGCCCAATCGGTCAATCGTGTCACATTGGCCTGCGCAAACGCTAAAATGACATGACTGGATAAGTCGAAATGACAGACGACGTCCGCCTCTTCCTCAAAGTTTAGGACTGAATCGACACGTTCATTGGCAACGATGAGCTGTGCATTCGGCTTATACGTATGCATAATCGTACGCCACAGTTTGAGGATGTGTTTGACTCGTTCCGGTTCTATTCCGCGAAACGACTCGACATGGACATGGATTTTCGTCGCTCCATACGCCAGACGTTCAATCAGTTCATCTGTTACGGTGACAAGGTCGAGTTGTGACTCATTCCATGCTTCAGGCGTCATCTCGTAAATCAAATCGAACTCATCGGTGAAACGTCCTAAGTCTTCGAACAATTGCACCCGCGAGTCGATGGCTGTGTCCTGTTGTTTCGTTTGATACGGAAACAGGGAGACGAGATAGAGATCACTCACCGTCGTTTGGACATGATCGGCTAACCATTGATGGAGAGCCTCGAGGTTCGCTCGTCCGTCAGTCAGGATAAAACCGGCATCCACCAACAAGACGTTTGTTTTTTCAGAAGGGCGTTCATGGTCGTGCCAACGATGATCCGACCACTTCTCAAACAACCGTTCCCACTTTTCTTGCGAGGTCTCCCCGAGTTCGTGGAGTACCTCTTCAATCGTTTCCCATTTCATGACTCATCCCTCCTTGGCATCTCTTTATTTCTCCCACTTTCCGTTTCATTTGAAACACAAAAAAACTGTCCG
The DNA here is from genome assembly GCF_018617235.1 of Exiguobacterium sp. s132. Lineage (GTDB taxonomy): Bacteria > Bacillota > Bacilli > Exiguobacteriales > Exiguobacteriaceae > Exiguobacterium > Exiguobacterium profundum. The sequence continues at coordinate 1,721,709 of NZ_JACSJU010000001.1, forward strand.
ACTTGGGTCAGACAGTTTACTCCATCAATCGTTTCAACTCTTCCTGAACGCCATTCAACGAAGAAGATTCCGGATTCCAATAATAGATGCCGTCCCCCTCTAATCCGCCCGCACCCTCAAGCCGTAAGACACTCGCGTTGCGGAACGCGTTCATATAGTCCGTCGACAAAGAGACGAATTCATTGAGCTCGATATTCGTCTTCGCCTGATCGCCGACCACCTCGAGTAACGCGGTGACCTTGTCGAGTGAGAAGTCCGTCCGTCCTTTTTCGATGATGGCGGCGACGACATCACGCTGACGTTCTTGACGTCCGAAGTCACCGTTTGGATCGTTATAGCGCATCCGGGTGTAATCGAGTGCCGCTTCTCCGTCTAACGTCACCTCACCAACGGGAAACGTGTAATCTTCTGTCGAGAACGCAAATTTATTCATGACGGTAATGCCTCCGAGTGCATCCACGACGTCGCTGAATGCCTCCATATCCGTTTCGATGACATAATCGATTGGGATGTCGAGGAAATTCTCGACCGTATTCATTGCCATTTCGGCCCCACCGAACGCATAGGCATGATTGATCTTATCACGTGTCCCTTTCCCGACGATTTCAGTCTTTGTATCCCGGGGAATCGAGAGCATCGCTCCTTCATCAAGTTCCGGATTGAGTGTCAGCACGATGATTGAGTCACTCCGTCCCTGTTCGGTCCCGCGTCGGTCAATCCCAAGCAAGAGAATGGAAACAGACTCTTTGCGTTCAATGGTCTCGACCTGCTTGCGCTCTTTGCTGATTTTCAAGTTGTCATTCACTTGTGCGACGGTGTCATCGACTTCTTTTACCATTGACCAGACGAACGCGCCACCCGTGATGAGCACCAAGGCCATGACGCCTGCTACAACCCCTAGTACGATTTTCCACTTTGATGGCTTACGATGTTTCGCCATGCGACCACACCTTCTTCCGTGAAATAGTACTAGTTTATTCCCATGCCACGGGTTGTTTTAAAGCATGTTCACAAAGAATAATCACGATATCCCTTTTTTTGTTACGGGAAATGGGTCCGGGTCGGTTGGCGGGTCATATGGTAGGGCCATGCCGCATTGATTTCTGCCCCAATCAGCATCGTTGCTGCCGTCAGATAGAGCCAAATTTGTAGTAGAATCACCGCACCGATCGTGCCATATGTGTCCCCTAGAATCGAGAAGCGTTCGACATAGACACTGTATCCGGTCGACAGCAATTGCCACGAGATGACCGCAAACACGGCTCCAGGAAGTGTTTCGATGAACCGTACTCGCTGTTGTGGCGCGATTTTATAAAAGAGTGAGAACGCCATGATCAAGATGAGCGTCGAGACCGTATAGCGCGTCAGAGTCGACAAGCGGTCGAATTCTTCGACTTTTGGATAGAGGGCATAAATCAATTCGACAAATTCTTGACCGAATAGATGAAACACAATCAAGATGACCGCCCCGATGCTCCCTGCTAAAATCACGAGCAACCCGATCAACCGTCGGAAGATATAGCCGCGCGCTTCCGTCTCCCCATATGCGAACACTGTCAGCTTGACGAGTCGTGCCGTCCCGTTCGAGGCCGACCAAAACGCGATGATGGCACTGACTGATAACAGTCCACCGTTCAAATTTCCGCTCACGTCATAGACGATAGATAACAGTTCACGCACACTTGCCCCTGGAATGAGTGTCTCAATCTGTTCGATGAGAAGCGCATCATCGATTTGAAACCATGCCATCACGGCGAAGAGGACAAAAAACGTCGGAAAGATGGCTAAAAACCAAAAAAACGCCAATGTGGCACTGTAGTCATTAATATGATGGTCTTTGAATCGATGCCTGACGTCTACGGCCAGTCGAAATACATTTCCAAACATCGCCACCCTCCTCTCATCACTGTTGCACTTATATCATTCTACATCTCGGGCAAGCTGTCCTTTTGAGCAATCGTTATTTCGGGTATGCCCTATAGAGGACTAAATCTTACAAATGGGGTGGAACGAATGGAAATCGGTATGATTGGACTTGGTAAAATGGGCCTCAATTTGGCTCTGAATTTGACAGACAATGGGCATCGTGTCGTCGGGTATGACCCGGGAAACGTATCGACGAGTCAATTTGAGACGAAAGCCTCTTTGCAGGAAGTCGTTTCCGCGCTTCAGGTCCCTCGCGTCGTCTGGGTGATGGTGCCGGCGGGTGACGTGACCGAACACGTCTTGAACGACTTGCACAATCTTCTCTCGCCAGGCGACATCGTCATCGACGGAGGGAACTCGAACTATAAGGAATCGATGCGGCGTGCCGACCATTTCAAAGAAAAACTGATTTATTTCTTCGACGTCGGGACGAGTGGTGGGATGGAAGGTGCCCGTCACGGAGCGTGTACGATGATCGGAGGCGACTTGGAGGCGTTCGGAAAGATCGAGCAACTTTTCCAAGACGTCTCTACCGACCACGGTTATCTGTATGCGGGATCGAGTGGGAGTGGTCACTTTTTGAAGATGGTGCATAACGGGATTGAGTATGGGATGATGCAGGCGATTGCCGAAGGCTTTGAAGTGCTCGAGAAGAGTCCGTTCGACTATGAATATGAAGATGTCGCACGCGTTTGGAATCACGGGTCGGTCATTCGCTCATGGCTCATGGAACTGACGGAGAGTGCCTTCTCGAAAGATGCGAAGCTCGACGACATTCGCGGGGTCATGCATGCATCCGGTGAAGGCAAATGGACGGTCGAGACGGCACTCGAGTACGACGTCCCGACACCGGTCATCGCGCTCTCCCTCATGATGCGCCAACGTTCGCTTCAAGACGATACGTTCTCGGGCAAGGTCGTCGCGGCATTACGGAACGAGTTCGGTGGGCATGCGGTGGAGAAGAAAGAATAAACCATAAAGGTCTCGACCGATTGGTCGAGACCTTTACTCATTCCATCGTATTCCCTTCTGCCGGAATTGGATGGTTTTTAAGCATTCTCGCAAAATGGACGAGATTATATGCCATCGTCTTTCCGTGAGACTTCGTGAATTCATTTTCTCGTCCAGCATCAAGATATGAGTCACCCGGTCCTGCTTCTCCTACCCAGTACGTGTCGACATTCGGCGGCACGGTGAAACCAATGTGGGACAATCCATATAGAATCGAAGCACAGGCGTGTTTCGCCCCATCCTCATTCCCCGTGACGACGACTCCACCGACCTTGTTGTAGTAAATCGCCTGTCCTGATTTGTTCGTCAGTCCGCTACCGCCATATAGCCGTTCGATCACTTGGGTGGCGACGCTACTCTTCTCCCCGAGCCAGAGTGGTGTCCCAATCACGACAATATTCGCGGCCTTCACTTTCTCAAAAATCTGAGGCCACTCGTCCCCATCTCCTTCATCTTCCGTCACACCGAACTTGACGTTGTAATCAACAATCCGAACAATCTCGGATTCGACGTCGAGCGCATCGAAGTGCGGGATGATGTCACGAATCAATCCTTCCGTATGGGACGTTGTGTCGCCACCTTTTAGCGAACAGTTCAAAAACAAAGCTTTCATCCGATCCCTCCTAAGTAAATGACGTTCCATTAGGTGTTCCCGTTCGCTATCCTTTCTAATACAAAAAGAGACGGCCATCGTGTGATGACCGCCTACTTCATAGGATTTATTCACTGTACCCTTTCGGATTATTCGATTGCCAACGCCAAGCGTCCCGACACATCGCTTCAATGTCATGTCGCACTTCCCAGCCAAGAATGGCCTTAGACTTTTGCGGGTCGGCAAATATCGCCGCGACGTCTCCGTCTCGTTTATCCGTGATTTGATAAGGAATCGTCTGTCCGCTCTCCTGTTGGAACGTTTGAAGCAAATCAAGGACGCTGTATCCTTTCCCTGTCCCGAGGTTGAACGCCTCCACCCCTTCATATTTCCCCACATACTCCAACGCCTTCAAATGACCAAGCGCCAAATCTACGACATGGATATAGTCGCGCACGCCTGTCCCGTCATGCGTCGGATAGTCATCCCCGAACACTTGAAGCTCTTTTAGACGCCCGGCCGCGACTTGTGTGATGTATGGCATCAAGTTGTTTGGGACATCGAACGGATCTTCGCCGATCGTCCCGGAGTCGTGCGCGCCAATCGGATTGAAATAGCGAAGAATCGCAATCGACCAAGAAGAATCAGCTGTATAAAGGTCGCGCAATATCTCTTCGATCATCAGTTTCGTTCGTCCATATGGATTGGTCGCACTGAGCGGGAACGATTCATCGACCGGAGATGTGGTTGGGATTCCGTAAACGGTCGCCGATGAACTGAAGACGATACGTTTTATCCCAAATTGATTCATCATCCTTAACAAGACGAGCGTCCCAGCTACGTTGTTGTCATAGTAGTGAAGTGGTTGGCTGACGGATTCGCCGACTGCCTTTAGACCCGCGAAGTGAACGACCGCATGAATCGAGTGCGTGGAGAAGATTTCATCAAGCAATTCCTGATCTCGAATGTCGCCCACGTATAAGGTGACCGTCTTTCCAGTCAGGATGTCGATTCGCTGAATCGCCTCTTGTCGGCTATTGGACAAGTTGTCCAAAATAACGACTTCGTATCCTTCCTCGAGCAATTGAACCGTCGTGTGTGTCCCGATATATCCCGCGCCACCTGTCACAAAAATTGTTTTCATGTGCTTCACCCCATTTTCTAAAAGTTCATCTGCTGCGATTGTTAAGCCGAGCGATCATTGAGCCAGTCCCCGACACGACGGAATGTATCCGTACGCGGAGGTGTTTCGCTTCGGCTAAACGTATGATAATCAATCTCGGATACATATCGAATCAAGCGAATGAGTGAGAACGCGAACGCAATCGTGCAACCAATCGCAAAACTAAGACCGTAACTGTCTGGTCCAAGTGGTAATAACAAGAACGTCAACCCTGCATTCATCGTGATGAAGAGTGCCGATGTATACGCCGCTCCCCGATGGTCTTCAAAATAGAGCAGGACGAGTGTGAGAACGAGCACCATGGCGTTTGAAAAGGCACCAATCGTCGTCATTTGAAAGACGTCCCGAATCTCAGGTGACAGACCTAGTAGCGGGAACAAGACGACCGCGAACAGAATAAAGAGAAGCGACACGAGCCCTTGATTTCGGAACAGTCGTTGCAACTCTTGTCGTAAGACGAGGAGCATGGCCGCTTTCGAACGTTGAATCTGTTGGTACGTCCCACCTTCGTTCACGTATCCATAAAACACGCGATACCGCTCATAAAAACGCGTCTCGACTGACACAACGAATATCGTCATCGTCGGAATAATCGTCAAATAAGAGAGGAAGATAGCTGTGTCATAGATTGGATGATAGCGGAATGTGTCGAGGTGGACACTCCCTCCTTCCGCGAACCAGATGATCCATGTGCCGACCCAGATCCCGATGTTATAGAGAAAACTGGTCCAAAAGAGTGCCGGATAGCGGTCAAAATAGCGATAGAACGAGAACTGACCGACCGTACTCCGGTTTGGGAACGTAAGGAGCATCGATGTGAACAAGCCGAACAACGTGACGACAAGACCGAGTGTCATACTCGCTGTCAACGCGAAGCTCTTCATGTAGGACTCCGTCAAATATTGCATCAAGAACTGGTCCGTGATGAGGACCGCGGCGACTGAGACGATGCCACCGGCCACAAAGCTATAGGCTACCGCCTGATAGAACTTGGCCGCACTTAGGAACAAGAAATGTACCCAAATGAGGTTGACCGTCATGAATAGGACGAATGCCAACGCGTTCAATAAAGCAGGGAGTTCAGAGAACATAAGGAAGATAGCGAACAACAGCGACGCGATGGCGACCGTCGTCTTCATCATCCCGATGAACGCCGGGAAGATGTCTTCATATCGTTTCTCATAAAAACAATCCGCCAAGTACCTCGTGACGACGAGCTGCTGCACGCCGAGAACGACTTGCGAAAAAATAAAACTGTAAGAGACGATCAAATTGAACGTCGTGCGTTCTTCGAGTGTGGCGATAGATAGATAGCTCGTCAGCCACTGCATGAGGGCAATCGTGACGATGACGATCAGCCATGGTCCTGATGTGACGAGCCCGGCAAATGCATATGCTTTGATTCGTGAAGAGAAGTAGTCTTCTTGAAACAACTGTTGTAACTTAAACCCAATGCCCGCCATATACCGCTCTCCTCTCTTCATATAAGTGTAGATATGCATCGATAAACTGATCGGTGCGATAGTACGTCTCGACTCGCTGTTGCCCGTTTCGTCCGAGTCGGCGCGCATCTTCACGATTTTGATGGAACCAGACGCAACGCTCTGCGATTCGCCGTGGATTGACCGGCGGAACGACAAATCCAGCCGGACCGAACGGTTCATCCGGTCGCCCGTTCACGAGTTCCGCACAGGCCCCGACGTCCGTCACAATCCACGGGACACCAGCGGCCATACCTTCTAGTACAGCAAGCGGTTGTCCCTCGGAGATACTCGTCAACAAACACACATCGAATTCGGGAAGGTGTTGTCGAATATCGACTTTTCCGACCATCAAGACGGACTGTTCGAGCTCGAGTTGCCGAATGAGCATCTCGCACTCCGTCGCATACTCCTTATCCTCATCAAGTGGTCCCATAATGGTCAGTTCGAACGGGACGAGCATGTCTTGTAACAGTTTCGCCGCATAAATCATGGTTTTAATATCTTTGATCGGAACGACGCGAACGATGGCACCGATTCGTAGTTTGTCCACTCCCGGCACACGCCCGAGAGCAGACAAGCCCGTCACGTCAATCCCGTTCGGAATGATACTTAATTTCTCAACAGGTGCCCCGAGCTGACGTTGCAACTCGCCGTTTCGTTCAAAGAGTGTGATGACGTCATCTGCCTTTCGGTACGCTTCCCGGGAAATGTGGTGGAAGAACTGAATCCAATGGGAGCGAAACTCAGCCGGAATCCAAGATGCCTGCAACAGTTCTTCTTCCCGTTCACGCGAATAGATGCCGTGTTCAGTCAAAAGAAACGGAATGTTTTGTCGTTCTTTCATCGCACTCGCAATCAGGCCCGCATATCCGGTCGAGGCCGCGTGCACGAGGTCGACCTGAGGTAATCCGGCTTGGAGTAAATCAAGGACAGGCGCATACATACTGCGCCACATCCAAAAGTAATCGATGAATGAACCGGCCTGCCCTTCTTCTTGATAGCTCTCCGTGACGAGCTGATAGAAGAGACGATTCGAGAAGAATTGTTCTGGTGTCCCGATTTGATTTTCAAGAATCGGATAGATGGACGAATCGACTTGACCGAATGTCATCCACGTCTTGATTCGCTCCCGTTCCGCTTCCGATAACGTTTCCGGTCGACGTTTCCGTGTCGCTCGTTGAGTGAGGGCGAGCGTGGTGACGCCTGTGACATTCTTCGGTAACGTATAGCGATAATCTGCCTCTGTCTTCGGATTCGGCATGATTGAGATAATCTCAAACTCATGCATCGGCATCTGTTCCATCAGCATGTGAACCCAGCTCGATACGCCACCGCTCACATATGGATAACTCCCTTCGACAACAATTCCTATTTTCATGGGCGACCCTCCAATATCGGGAGACGAACAGACGTGTCTCTCAATTCAACTTGATACAATGTACCATTCTCATCAAATGGCTTGACTTCACCATAATCGAACCTCCCTGTATCGAGACGTTTCCCAGGTTGCACACGAACGAGTAACGTCGACGAGACAGGCAGTTGTTGGGCATTGATATCGATAGCATCATTCGTGTAAGCCACATCGATTTGCGCATCTTGATAAAGCTTGTATTTCCGATACGCATCATACTGACTCAAGCCCTCGAGATGTGGATATTTGGAGTAGAGTGTCTGGAACAGACCTCCAAACGATTCTTTCATCATCTCCCACCCTCTCCCTTTCGAGCGATAGTCATCTAACACATCATCCGGGTGAATGAAGTGGGAAACGAGTCCGAAGTTGGCGACGGCATCAATGACGACAAATAGATCATCCGGTGTCTCGTTGTATCCGCTCGATACGCGAGGAAAATCATACAAGTTCGGATAGACCGGGTCGGGTCCGAACTCTTGAATGTAACTTCCTTTTGTCGCATCTCCGCTGTAGAGTCCTGCGACAATCAGCCCTTTCGGAAACTTCTCGTTCAACACTTCAAGTCCGGATTGACCGATGATGTTCGATGGTGGCACATAGCTGCGGATCCGCTCATTCGGCAAGTAATAGTCAAACGCCTCAACGACACGGTCAATGGCGGAACGCATATCTTCCTGACTGTCCCATTTTGTATATCCAAGCTCCGGGTCCATCACTTCATCTCCCATGACGAGTGGCTGGTGGTTGAACCCGTGTAGCCCGACTTCCCCATTCGTTTGGAGTAAACCGCGACCATATTCGAGCATCGGTGCCCGAATTTTTTCGATGAGCTGTTCTGTCGTCTCTTCATTCGTCGCTTTATAACTGCCGATCAGGAAACCAGAATAAGTGACGTCGTAGTCAGCACCGATTTGCTTCATGTCTTTCCACCAAATCTCTGAGAAGAACTCTTTGATGGACAAATCATATTCTTTCGTGATGACCGGATTCGAATAATTTGGTACCGGTGCCGGGAAGTCGTCAAGGTGAACGACCTTGATGCCAGCTTGTGGCATGACGAACGCTGGGAACAGCATCGAAAGCGTCTGCACCATCAAGCCGCGTGAGTTCTTATCCGTCAACGACGTCGTATTCCAAAACATCACTTCGCCCTTCCCATAAGGAGACTGCCATAATATTGGTTCGTTTTTGGCAGAAATGAGGACGTCCGCCTCTTCTTTCAGTTTGACGTCAGCAATGCTGTGGACGAATAACCCTGAGTCTTGAGGCAAGTCGACATACCCAGGGAAAATTTCTTGTTCGAAAATCAACCCGTTGACTCCATCTTTAAAGTCCCCAAAATCGTTTACGCCGACCAGGTCTGCCCAGTCTTGATCGATGAATCGTCCGGCAACGTAGAGCCGTCCACCTTTTTCAACGAAGGACCGAATTGCCTCGTACGGCCATGATTTCGTATTTTCCCCGCTGACGACGAGAACGTGTCGTGGAGAAGGCTCAATCGATGCGATGGCCTCTGCTTCGATCGAGGTATAAGACAACTTTGCATAGTCGAGCGCATATTTAAAGTTATTCAAAACAGCTGTCGACAAATCGTCGTCATTCTGATGAATGTAGATTTGAACCGGATCCCCCTCCACCGCTCTCACCTCACCCGCGAGTGTCGTAAAGGATTTCGGCTCATGTGCTTCTTTTGGGATGAGCCGATGACCATAGTCAAGCCGTAAAAACTGGACAACGACAATCATCGCGATGAGTAAAGAGAACAAAGACGCGATATACGTCGTAATCGATTTATTCATATATGGGCACCTTCTAACTGTTGAATGACAAAGCGATAGTCCTCTGGAATGTCTTGCAAACCGAGATGTTGATGCAGGCGGTCGAGGGTCGGACGTAGGGACGTCCAATCGCCGTTCGTCATGTGGTGTTCAATCAACATGACATATCCATCGGGTACATTTGGATGATAAAGGGTGAGCGCCTCAGCCAATCGTTCTCCCGTTTCCAAGTCACCCGAGCGGAACGAGAGGCGGGCTTTCGTGCGTAAGTACGTTTCGTCTGTTTCGTCGTACTCACTCAATTGATCGAGGTGAAATAATATCCGTTGCTGGATGCGCATTTGCATATCATGATCCAAGAGACCGCTATCTAAGAACGAAATTCCGGTTTCAATCACCGGATAAATCGTCTCCGGTCGCTCCGGATTCACTTGTGCGATTCGCTGTTTTAACATCAAATCGTATCGGTCGAACAGTGTGTTTCGGACGGTCGCTGCATAGTGGACCGTTTCCGTATCCTCGTGTTCGAGACCTAAGTGTAAATATTCTTCTGTATTCATGAGCGGTGTCGACATGAGTTGTGTGATCGATTGTTTCCGCTTGTTCCCGTCCATCTGTAAGGCTTCCGTCAATGGGACGAGATCTAAATCTTCTTTCGCCTGTTGCTGCAAGCGTTCTAAGTTGACCGTCTCAAAGTTGATGTACTCATCGTAGTCGAGAAGCGTCTTCGGTGAGGCGAAGCGTCGGGCAATCACATATCCAATCAAACCAAACAGTTCTCCGACAATCGGGATGACGGCACTGACGAGAAATATCGAGAGCCAGACTCCCTTTTCCGTCGCATCGACTTTCGGTCGTACAATCAGTCGATACAAGACGAAAAGGACCGTCGCATGCAGAAGGAAGAAAAGAAGAATCATCCAACCGGTCATAGGCGTTTCCCACCTTTCACATAGAAGACATGCTCAATCCGTTCCTTGAATCGTTCGGCTGATTCAACCGGTGTACCTGGGAGGAGAAAATGAAGGATGCGATCGTCTTCGTCATATCCGATAACGTCAATTTCACGCATCGACTGTCTCAAAATCAATTCCATTTCAATCAATGACAAGTCCACACCCTCTACAGGCAATGTGACCGTACTATACGGTTGACCATATTGCTCATGACGAAGTACTTGTTGGGCCACTTTTTGTTCGAATGCTTCCATACGGAACATGTGCGTCCCGTCGACGAGTTGGTCGCTGACGAGCATCCATTCGAGGGCATCGGCCTTTTCAATGCGCGTTCCCGTCCAATCCAAGACGAGTTTCATCATGTTCATCTCATGACTACGTAAGCGTAAGATATCGATTTCATGGACGACCAAGACTTCCTTCACCGTTCCTTCATAACAAATCGGTGCAACGAGAAGCGGTCCATCTAGCTCATCTGCTAAACGAAGCGTCGGCTTTTTCGATTGGAACATCCGTGCGAAAATTCCCTCCTCCGAATCGATGAAAAGCGTCTGGGGCAAACGTTCTACCTCTCCGGAACGGACATGAAGACGGAGTGTGCGCTGCGATGCATCCACATGATATAAAGCGAGTTGACGAGCACGGAAGACACGCGTGAACGTTCCAATTAAATGATCACGTACTAAAGCGGTCGCATCCTGATCAAGTTGTAGTCCAATCTCATAAATTTTTGAGAGCGTATAAGTCGAGTCGAGCACCCGCTTCCGCATCTCCCCTTGCGACTCTTGTAGTTGTTGTATCGTCTGTTTCAGTTGTTCGTTCTCATCAATCACTTCTTCTTGACGAATGTGGAGCGACTGGTAACGCTCCCGATAAGAAGTACTGAAGACACCCGCACTAAGCGCGACGAAGAAGTGTAGCAAAATCCAAGCCAGTTCATTCGTATCGTAAAGGAATAAGAGCAAGTCTGAGCCTTCCATCAAGAGGAATGAGAAATGGTAGAGACTCGTCAACGCGAAACTGACGAAGGCACCGAGCAAACCATATCGTAAAGAAAACAGGAGGATATAAAAAATTAACGGGTCAATCGCCCAATCTGACAAAGAAAGACTAAATGTATAGTCCAAAATGCCGATAAGTAAAATAGTCACAATCATTTCAATCCATTTGATGGATGTGCGGTGTTGGGTATAAATCATAGTGTCACTCATTCCTTTACGTGGTATTTTAGTAGTAGGACTTTCAATGGATTGTCGACAAAAATTTCATATCGAGACGGGCAAACTTACTGAAAAGTAAGGGCGCAAAGACATGGGTCGTCGATCTTTTTAGATACCGATCGCCAGTCTGCAATAGCCGCAGCCGCTCTCTGATAACTATCAGGAGGGTTTTTTTATGGGTATTTTCTCAGCCAAACGAATCGTGACCATCTGTTGTGCATTTCTCGTTGGATTGGCGTTTTTGACGCCGCAACAAGCGGTCGCTAAAGCGAGCAATCCGCTCGCAAACGTCGAATCGTACAAAATTTATTACGATATGCCGACAAAGACCAAAATTAAAAAGATGCAACAGTATGACCTTGTCATCATCGAGCCTGTTTATTATACTGCAGCGCAAATCAAAGAGTTACAGAAATATGGGACAAAAGTGTACGGCTACATCAACACGATGGAAGCTGACAATTGGAACGTCGATTTCATCAGTCAGATGAACGAGTCGGACTTCTTCCACCGCAACAGACAACGTGTTCATTATGCGGAATGGGATTCTTATTTAGTCGATATGACGTCAACCCACTATCGTGAGTTGTTGACGCGTGAAGTGGAGAAACAAATCGTCGCCAAAGGATTGGATGGTGCGTTCTTAGATACCGTCGGCAACATCGATAATGAGCACTCGGAACAACCGACCATTTTAAAAGCGCAACGTGACGGGATGAGTCAGTTCATGAAGACGATCAAATCCAATCACCCTTCCCTTTCTCTCATTCAAAACTGGGGATTTGCGACATTGAAGACGTATACGTATCCATATGTGGATGGCGTGATGTGGGAAAGCTTCAACTACACGACCGTAGCAAAAGATCAATGGTCAAAAGACCGCATCCAAGAGTTGCGTGACCTTGATACACGTTACGGGATCAAAGCGTTGACCGTGTCTTCGAAACAACGTCCAAAGAGCGCGGCGTATGCTGAAAAAAATGGCTTCATCCATTTCCATTCAAACGCTTCGTTAGATTATAATAAATTCTGACTTTCATTTACATGATTGTACAAGTATCTGGTAGTTTCTACAATGGAAATGCTAAAAAAACATCCCACGTGTATGCCTTCTTTATCGGCAGATTCGTGGGATGTTTTGATAGATTCACTTCATTCTAGTGAGATAAATCATAGCCTGTCCGAACACGGCCATCCGGTTCTTGATACACCACATGATCTAATGACAGTTCCGTCGGCGATTGAACGCCTGCCGCAGCCGTCATATTGTACAGCCCTTCCCGGAGCGAGATGATGTAGTTCGTCACCCGAAAACTTTTCTCATCGACAACGAGGGCACGCTGCAGTTTCGGGTCAGTCGTCGCGACACCGACCGGACAGCGATTCGTATGGCAAACCTGTGCCTGGATGCACCCGACATTGAACATAAGTCCGCGAGCGATATTGACGAGGTCTGCGCCGAGCGCGAGTGCGACGGCTATCTTATCCGCCGTGATGAGTTTCCCAGAGGCGAACAGTTTGACTCGGTCTCGCAAACCGTGCTCGATGAGAAGGTGATGCACGTAAGGGAGCGCCGCCTTCAGCGGTAAACCGACTGTATCCGCAAGCTCTTGATACGTCGCACCCGTACCCCCTTCACTCCCGTCGATGGTGATGAAGTCAGGTACAATTTGAGATCTCGCCATCTCTCGGACGAGCGAGTCGATGTCTTGCAACTTCCCAACTACAAGTTTGATGCCGACCGGCTTCCCACCGATTTCACGTAACCTCTCAACAAATGCCAACAATTCCACATGGGTGTGAAATTCAGAGAAGCGGTTCGGGCTGTCAATGGTTTCCCCGACTCGTACATGACGGATTCGGGCAATCTCCTCGGTCACTTTCGATCCGTCGATATGTCCACCACGTGTCTTCGCGCCTTGGGCAAGTTTCAGTTCGAACGCTTTCACTTGCGGAAGATCACTCTTTTGTTTGAACGCCTCGACTGAAAACCTACCGTCTTCATCCCTTACACCGAAGAGCGCCGGTCCAATCTGACAGATGATATCGACGTTCCCTTTTAAATGATAATCGGACAATCCGCCCTCCCCCGTGTTCATCCACGTACCACCCGCACGACCGAGCCCAATCGAGAGGGCTGTGATGGCCCTGTCTCCAAGCGATCCGAAACTCATGGCCGACTGACCGACGAGACCTCGGACATAAAACGGCTCCCGACACGTCTCTTTCCCGATGATGATGATATCTTCTTCTGTTAATAAGTATGACGAGATGTCACGTTCGACGAGATGCTCTTTTCGGGTGAACAGATTGTCTTCATCGAGTTCATACACCCACGTCGATACCTTGGTTGAATTGTCGACGCGTAGCTCGTTCCGGTTCGTCGGGTAGAGGGCATTCTGAAGATAAAATCCGCCTGCCTCAAAGTCTCGTTCCGACCCGAATCCGATGATGCGCGACTTATACTTTCCTGCGATGACGGCCGACTCGTATTCATTCCGTGAGAACGGCTTCGCCTCATTATCGTTCAAGAACAAGTATTGCCGAAGTTCAGGTCCCATTTTCTCAAATATATAACGCAACTTTCCGAGAATCGGGAAATTACGAAGGACGGAATGTTCGCGCTGGTTTCGGTCACGCCGCCACAGATAAAAAATCAAGAGCGGTGGCGTAATCATAATGAGCAACATGAGAATCAGTACAATGGTTAACATCGATGTAGTGAGTGACACGCATTTACCTCCTCTATAGCTCGACAAAAAACACCCTGTTTCCAACAAAACAGGGTGTCATCAGTCGCTCGGGATTGTAATCTCATCAAATTGCTCATTTCTACATAACGTAATGCCTTGCATCGCCAGTTTATAGTCCTCTTCCGGCAAGGCGATCAACTCGGTCGGAAGCACCCATTCTTTCGAGTTATATAAATGGATAACCAATTTGACGAGGACGAGCGTCTCTTTCGTGAATGTGTTCTCGTCGATAATTTGAGCTGTTCGAATCACACCTGTTTGTAGGTCAATATAAGGAAGCAACATGTCACGGACGCAATCATTCCCGGCGATGACGTACAGGGCGGCGAAATATTTTCGGTCGACGCTGCCCGGGTCTTCTAAGTGTCTCGCAAGTTGCTTAAACGTCTCATAATGCTTCGGTGAAAAAAATTCAATGTTGTGCATGGCGTTTTCCTCTCATCTCTAGGGCTTCCGTCTATCTTTAGTAATTCCACGATTCTCCAGGAACTAACCCTTTTCTACTCAAACAAAACCTGGACCTTTTGAGAGGTCCAGGTCAGCGTTTCGGTTATACAAGGTCGCGTGACGGCTCCGCTTCAGCGTCGTTCGATTTGCTCTTCGCTTCGAATTCCTCACGTGTCATGACGTCCTCGACGTGCATATTCACCTCGACAACTTCAAGACCAGTCATATCGTTCATCGCCTTCTTGATTTTTGTGACGGTCTCATTGAAGACGGACGGGATGTTTTTTCCGTATTCGACGATGACACGCAAATCGAGCGCGACTTGCTTCTCTCCGACTTCAGCGCCGATTCCTTTCGTGATGTCCTCTGCGCTGCGGAAGCGATCTGTCAATCCGCTCATAAAGCCACCGCTCATCGACAAGATTCCTTGGACTTCACTCGTCGCGAGACCTGCGATTTTTTTGATGACTTGTTCCTCGAACGTCAATTTGTTTTGTCGTGCCTGTTGTTCGTTCGTTTCATTTGTCGTTACATTCACATTTTCGTTTGCCATAATTCATGCTCTCCTTTTTTGTTCACTAGTTTGTGTTACCGATTGATCACGAGGGTCAATCCCGTATGAAGAATGTGATCCATTCCTCGACACGCAGTGCACCGTCACGCCATTTCCCGATCAGGAAACCGATCAATGTGAGCGTCACAATGAGAAGTGTCGGCCCAAATCCGAGCGTCAGGAACAGTACCGCGATGATGAGACCGATCAATGCCCCGACGAGTCGAAAGCGATAAGGTTTTAGTTGTGTTTTTGTATCCATCACAGCACCTCCTTATATGACGCGCTCAGACGTCTTGAACTTCGTATCGTGAATATTCAATGTCACATCTGCTACCGGCACTTCCATCAACGATTCAATCCGCTCTTTCACATGCGTCTGAATGTCTTTACCGAGAGTCGGTAACCCTTCGCGATTGAACACGGCGCAGTCGATAAAGACGCGGACGCGTTCTCGCTTTGAGTCGATGTCGACGTTTACGTTCGGTGTACGCAGTCCTTGAAATTGTTTCAATGACTCGTATACCGTTTTTTCAATCGTCTCTTTTGAGACAGTGATTCGACCTTCACCGGTCTGAATCGTATAACGCTTTGGTTTCGGCCTTGCGACCAGTCCCGTCATCAGCATGATGAGGAAGATCACAGCCAGGAATATCCCAATCGTTAAAATCGTATAGATATACCAGTCTTGTGTTTGCCATTGATCTGTATATTGGGTGAGTTGTGGGACATCGTAGACGCCAAGCAATAGAATACCTACACTTAGCAACCCGACGATGCCCGTTAAGACCAAGAGGGCTCGATTTAATCCATTCATCTCAACAATCTCCTTTTTCATTCACATCATTCATGTTGCGAACCCTTGATTCAGAATCGCAATACCAATCGGTAGTCGTAGTGATTCCCGCTCATCTGAACTTGAAACATCTTAACCTGTAAAAAATTTGACCATGCAAAAAAATGACCAAATTACAACCGATTTGAGCGATCAATTGACAGAGCGCGTGGAAACGATCAAGCAATCCGTCGACGAGGAAGCGATTGCGGACGCAGTCGCACAAAATACAGAGTTATTGGAAACCGAAGCGGCTTCGAAAGCTTCGATTTGGAGCTTTGTCGCGCTCATCTTGACATCAATCGCTGGAATTGCCGGATCAAGTGCCGCCCGCCGTGGTGAGACCGTCAATCGTTAATAAATAAAAAAATCTCCCTTCTCTAAGAGAGGGGAGATTTTTGAAGTTATACACGTCGATTGGCAATCGCCTCGCGCATCTGTTGAAGCGATGCCCGGGCCGCGTCCCCTCGCCGAATCATGACGGCTGTAAACAAGGCGTCAATCAGACTGAGTTCCGCAATGCGGGAAGCGAGTGCCTCTGAGCGAAATGCCGTTTCTTGAGACACCGTAAACAGAGACACGTCCGCAATCTTCGAAAGAGGTGACTTCGCATAGTTCGTGATGGCGATTGTCGGGACACCTTTCTCTTTTAACAGTTTCGCGATATCGAGCGTCTCTTTCGAAGCACCGGAATGCGAGATGACGACGGCGACGTCTTCTGCCGTCAGCTGTGAGGCTGACATGAGCTGCATATGTGACTCGAGCATCGCGCTCACCTGTAGACCGCTCCGCACAAACTTATGGTACGCATCGAGTGCGACGACGGCCGACCCGCCGCTCCCGAAAAATTCGATGCGGCGCGCCCCAAGAAACAACTCCACCGTTTTCTCAAGAGAGGCACCATCTAAAATCTGACGGGTCGATTCAATCGTCTTCCCGTTCGTCGAAAAAATTTTCTCTGCGATTTCGAGTGCCGTATCCGTCTCGGTAATATCTTCATGAATATCTTGAAGCGGCGCGACGACATCTGAAGCGAGTGCAATTTTTAACGCCTGATAGCCTTTAAATCCGACACGCTGACAAAAACGGAATACAGTGGATTCCGCGACATCGAGGTCATCTGCCACCTGATTGATGGTATGATGAATGATTTGTTCTGGCTGCTTTAAAATGTAGTCGGCAATGCGTTGTTCTTTTTTACTCAGTGTCGAATAGGCACCACGGATGCGGGCCGTCCCGTTCATCGTTTCCATCAAGAATCACCCTTTCTCTTCTTCATCTAACGATACCGTTTCGAAAAAAATTCCGCAATGTGTGATTCATGCAAATGATTGACCCACCTTACAAAAGTAGGCAAGAAGCGTGATTCCCGAGTGTGCTACTCTAATAAAGCACTTTTTAACTGCTTCACTCTTTGTACCATTTGAAATCGAAAGGACTGTTTCTCATCGAACATCACCTGAGTAGCTCATATAACTTACCACTCGTCATTCTTTCCATCGCTGTCGCCATCTTCGCTGCCGGTGTCGCTATCGATATTAGCAGTCGTTTGAAATATGCGAAACACGCCTCGCGACTCAGGTGGGTCGTAGCTGGCGCCTTCAGCCTCGGTCTCGGCATTTGGGCCATGCACTTCATCGGCATGCTGGCGTTTCACTTGCACGATGATGTGACGTACCATCTCGGCATCGTACTATTATCCATCGTGCCGGCCGTCGTCGCTTCCGGACTTGCCTTTTGGATCATCAGTCACCCTGAGACAAGACCAATTCAACTCGTCTTTGGTGCCTTCTTGATTAGTGTCGGAGTTGTTTCGATGCACTATATCGGGATGGAAGCGATGCAGATGAATGCGATTCTTACCTATGACCCGGTCATGTGGGTCGCTTCTGCCATCGTCGCCTTCGTCGCATCGCTCGTCGGCCTGTATATCCTTTTCTATATCCCAAACGTCTCCCGATTCCATTGGCGTCGCCTTGCCAGTTCTGTATTAATCGGGGTCGCCGTTTCCGGCATGCATTACGTCGGGATGGGCGCGGCTCGTTTCACAGAGATGAGCGAGGGAACGCAACCGGTCAGTGGATACTCGGTCGATAGTACGCTCCTCGCCTACGTCATCGCAGCGAGCGTCATGACACTTTTCATTTTGATGTACATATCGCTCCGGACGGCTTCGCAACTGGAGGCACAGTCGGAAGAACTCGAGTTGAAATTCGAATCCATCATCGAATCCGCCTCGGATGCCATCATCGTCGCTGACCACACTCGTGTCATTCTACAGTGGAACCAAGGAGCGACCGACTTGTTCGGTTACACGACTGACGAGATGGTCGGACAATCGATTGTCGCCATTATTCCAGAACGTTTCCGCGAGGCGCATGAACGTGGAATGCGTCGCTACGAAGCAACGGGTGAAAAACGCGTCATCGGTCAAACGGTGGAACTCATCGGAGTAAGAAAGGACGGCGTCGAGGTACCGATTGAAATGTCTCTCGGCACGTGGAAGACAGAGAAAGGAATCTTCTTCAGTAGTATCATCCGTGACATCAGCGAACGGAAACGGATTGAGGCGCAAATCAATGATCTCGTGTATTTGGACCCACTCACGGGACTCCCGAACCGCCGCCTGTTCAGCGACCGACTCGATGCTCTTCTCGGTCAATCCCAGCAAGAGCCGTTCGCGCTATACTATATCGACTTGGACAATTTCAAAGTCATCAACGACCGCTTCGGCCATTCGATTGGCGACCAGTTCTTGAAACAAGTAACCATTCGGATCGAGTCGACCATTCAAAAGACGGACACGCTCGCCCGACTCGGTGGGGATGAGTTCATCATCTTATCGCCTGATACGAAAAGTAACTTGGCAGCCCATCACGCACAGGAACTCATCAACGTCCTCCATCCTCCGTTTGAACTCGAGAATGAAGAAGTGTTCACGGGTGCCTCGATTGGAATCAGTCTCCATCCGTCCGATGGCGATACGGCCGAGGAATTGATTAAGAATGCCGATATCGCCATGTACCGGGCGAAGGCGGACGGCAAAAACGGCTATCAATTCTTCACGAACGAATTGAACGAATCAGTGTCCCGCCGCTCGAACTTATCAATGGCGCTCCGTAAAGGCATCGGTCGTGGCGAGTTCTCTGTACATTATCAACCGCAAATTCAGTTGGAGACGGAAACCATCATCGGTATGGAAGCGCTCGTCCGTTGGCAACACCCAGAACTCGGGATGATTTCACCTGGTGAGTTTATTCCGATTGCTGAGGAAACAGGGAGCATCCATCGTCTCGGGGAGTTTGTTTTAAATGAGGCGTGTCGTCAAAACAAGGCGTGGCAAGATGCGGGGATTCCCCCGTTCCGAGTCGCCGTCAACATCTCGGCCGTTCAGTTTGCACAAAAAGATTTACCAGAGGTCGTCAGTCGGGCACTCGCCGCATCCGGTCTTGCGGCACAATATTTAGAGCTCGAGTTGACCGAGAGTGTCATCCAAAGTGCAGATCGCGCCATCGAAACGATGCATGAACTCGTCGCCCTCGGTGTCCATCTTTCCATCGACGATTTCGGAACCGGGTATTCCTCCCTCAGTTATTTGAAGCTGTTCCCAATCGATACGCTCAAGATCGACCAGCACTTCACGAAAAATATCGAGAGCGACGAGAAAGATGCAGCTCTTGTCAAAACAATCATCCGGATGGCGCACGAACTCGATTTGAACGTCATCGCGGAAGGGGTCGAAACAGAGAACCAAGTCGCTTTCCTGAAAGCCGAATCATGTAATCAGGCACAAGGATATTTCTACAATCGTCCTTTGCCAGCCGAAGAGATTGAAGTCTTCTTCCAACAATATAAGAAAGCATCATCGAGTTAATCCGTTCGACCTCCCGTTGTGGAGGTCGATTTTTTATTCGGAAAAGAAAAAAATTCCGTAACCCTACTTGTAAATCGAATTTATTTTGATATGATGAATACAGAGACGGAAAAAAATTCTTTTTCAGGGGTGACAATATGGAAATTGGTTTGATTGGTTTAGGGAAAATGGGTTACAACTTGGCACTCAACTTGAGCGACCACGGACACACAGTCATCGGGACGGACGTCGGGGACGTCACATCGGACACCTTTACGATTGTGCCGACACTCGAGGATGTCGTGAACAAGTTGTCGACACCACGTATCATCTGGGCGATGGTCCCGGCCGGAGACGTCACGGAAGCGGTGCTCGCCGAATTGTATGAGCGACTCGAGCCAGGCGACATCGTCATCGACGGCGGGAACTCGAACTACAAACTCTCAGTCGCACGCGCCGAACAGTTCGCCGAGAAAGAGATCAAATTCTTCGATTGCGGGACGAGCGGAGGCACGGACGGGGCCCGAAACGGTGCCTGTACGATGGTCGGGGGTGACGCGGAGGCGTGGCCAACGATTGAACCAATCTTCAAAGATCTATCTGTCGAGAATGGCTACTTGTACACGGGTCCTGCCGGCAGCGGTCACTTCTTGAAGATGATCCATAACGGCATCGAGTACGGGATGATGCAGGCGATTGCGGAAGGATTCGATATTCTCGAAAAGAGCCCGTTCGATTACGACTACGAACAAGTCGCACGCGTCTGGAACCACGGCTCGGTCGTCCGTTCTTGGCTCATGGAGCTCACAGAGAACGCCTTCAAGAAAGATGCGAAGCTCGAAGAAATTCGTGGGGTCATGCATTCATCCGGTGAAGGCAAATGGACGATTGAAACGGCGCTCGACCTGCAAGCCGCGGCACCGGTCATCGCCCTTTCGCTCATGATGCGCTATCGCTCTCTCGAAGACGATACGTTCTCAGGTAAAGTCGTCGCTGCACTCCGCAACGAGTTCGGTGGTCACGCGGTCGTCAAGAAGTAACATCTGTGGAAAAGGTCACGGGGATATGGCCTTTTCCTTTGTCAAAAACTGTAAACGGTTACATATTCGGAATTTAGGGGGAATATTCAATGTCTGGCTCAACACTTATTTTGATCGCCTTAGCCGGGATCTTCTTGCTCTTATTTTTAGTCATTCGAACAAAGCTTCACGCATTCGTTTCGTTATTACTTGTCAGTTTAATCGTCGGGGTCGCAGCCGGCATGCCACTCGGGGATGTCATTGCCTCCATCCAAAACGGGATGGGCGGAACGCTCGGCTTCGTCGCCGTCGTCGTCGGTCTTGGCGCGATGTTCGGGAAGATGCTTGAAGTATCGGGTGGCGCGGAACGTCTTGCCCAAACACTCGTCAGCAAGTTCGGTGAAGACAAGGCACAATGGGCGCTCGGGATTACCGGATTCATCGTCGCCGTCCCGGTCTTCTTCGATGTCGGTTTTATCATTCTCGTTCCAATCGTATACGGTCTCGCCAAAAAGACGGGACGCTCGCTTCTCTACTACGGTATACCACTCCTTGCGGGTCTCGCGGTCACACACAGCTTCATCCCACCGACACCTGGTCCGATCGCTGTCGCCAACTTGATTGGCGCTGACCTTGGTTGGGTCATCTTGTTCGGTGTCCTCGCCGGGATTCCAGCCATGATTTTAGCCGGTCCTGTTTTTGGGAAGTATATTGCTAAGAAGATTCATGTGACGATTCCGGATTACATGGAGTTTGAAGAAATCGACACATCGAAAGAACTGCCGAGCTTCAAAATGATCTTGTCACTCATCTTGATTCCGCTCGTGTTGATTTTGGCGAACACGCTCTCGGCGGTTCTCTTGGATGAAGGTAACGCCGTCCGTGATTTCTTGACGTTCCTCGGACACCCGTTTGTCGCTTTGACGATCGCGACGCTCCTCACATTCGTCTTCCTCGGGACACGCCGTGGGTATTCACGTGACGAAGTACAAGAGATCGCAACGAAAGCACTCGAGCCAGCCGGGATTATCATCCTCGTCACAGGAGCCGGTGGAGTGTTCAAGCAAGTCCTCATCGACTCAGGTGTCGGTGACGTCCTCGGTGAAATGATGGCCGGCTCACCACTTCCGGCAATCGTCCTCGCCTTCTTGATCGCGACGGTCGTCCGTGTCGCCCAAGGGTCGGCAACGGTCTCGATGGTCACGGCAGCCGGACTCATCACACCGCTACTTGAAATCCAAAACATCACAGGCGCGGCACTCGGTTTGATTGTCATCGCCATCGCCTCAGGGGCGACCGTCCTCTCACACGTCAACGATTCAGGTTTCTGGCTCGTCAACCGTTACTTCGGTCTTGACGTGAAAGACACGCTCAAGTCATGGACGATCATGGAAACGATTATCGGACTCACCGGCTTTGCCGTCGTGTTCTTGATTAGCCTGTTTATCATCTAAGTTAGGAAGTGATTGTGTGTTTACGATTGGGGTCGATATCGGGACGACGAGTACGAAAGCCGTCCTGTTCAACGGTCATCAACAATTGGCGGTACATAACGTGTTGTATCCGCTTCTCACGCCCGATACGGAGACGGCCGAGCAAAACCCGGTCGTCATCTACGGGGCCGTGCTCGAAGCCGTCTCGGCGGTCCGCGCCAAAGCGGACGGTCCGATTCGCTTCGCATCGTTCAGTTCGGCGATGCATAGCTTGATCGCACTTGATGCGTCAGGACGTCCGCTCACGAACAGCATCACTTGGGCCGACAGTCGGGCGAACCCGTTTACGCAAGAAATCAAACGCGACTTTGATGCGAGCGCCCTCCATATGCGCACCGGTACCCCGGTCCACCCGATGGCGCCGCTGTCGAAATTGCGCTGGTTGAAAACGGAACACCCTGACGTCTTTGAACAGACGGCCAAGTTCGTCTCCATCAAAGAGTATGTCTTCTATCGGTTGACGGGACGCTTCGTCGTCGACCACTCCATCGCCTCGGCGACGGGGTTGTTCAATTTGAAACAACGAGATTGGGATGCGGAAGCACTGACGGTTGCCGGTGTGACACCAGATCGTTTATCTGAACTCGTGCCGACAACAGAAATTTTACATGTGACACCAGACGTGACCGAGACGCTCGGCTGGGACTTCCCGCTCGTCATCGGGGCGAGCGACGGCGTGCTCTCGAACCTCGGGGTCGGTGCCTTCGAACAAGGCGTCGTCGCCGTGACAATCGGGACAAGTGGCGCCATCCGGACAGTCGTCTCGGAACCGGTCGAAGATCCAAAAGGTCGCATCTTCTGTTACGCGCTGACGGACAAGCATTGGGTAATCGGTGGACCAGTCAATAACGGCGGCATCATTCTCCGCTGGCTCCGTGACGAGTTCGCAGCAAGCGAGGTCGAGACGGCGAAACGACTCGGGATTGACGCGTACGATGTGTTGACGCGAATCGCCGAGACGGTCAAACCAGGTGCGGACGGACTCTTGTTCCATCCGTATTTGATGGGTGAACGGGCTCCACTTTGGGATTCGAACGCTCGCGGTTCATTTTTCGGGCTCAGCATTCACCATAAGCGCGAACATTTCATCCGCGCTGTGTTGGAAGGTGTCATCTTTAACCTCTATACGGTCATGCTCGCACTCGATGAGTTGACGGGCGCCCCGAACCGCATCCATGCGACAGGTGGTTTTGCCCAATCGAGCTTGTGGCGTCAGATGATGGCAGACATCTTCGATACGCCGGTCGTCGTGCCAGAGAGTCACGAGAGTTCATGTCTCGGGGCTGTCATGCTCGGGGAGTACGCCTTCGGGGACATCGAGGAGTTCCAAGAGGTACCACAAGTGACCCATGAGCATATACCGGACATGGAAGCGACGAATGTGTATCGCGAACTTTTGCCGATCTACATCCGCCTGTCACGTCACCTATCTGAGGAATATGAAGCGATTTCTGCGTTTCAGCGGAAGCACGTATAATGACAAACCGAGTCCCTGAAGGGCTCGGTCTTTTTGATTTATGACAGGATTTTTCGTGATATACATGGAAAGTAAGGACGAGGTCAAACAATCATCGTATCGAAGAAGGGATTGATGGAATGGCGATTGCAATCGGGTATCTCATCGCAGGTTTAGGTGCATTCGTGGCGTATTGGTTCAGTACAGGCGAAGCACGAAACACAAAATTTAGAATATGGGGAATCGCTCTTATGATTCCTATATCACCAGCCTTAGCGTTTTCCATCGGACTCTCGTACGCAATCAGTGTACAGAACGGATGGGCCGGATTGATCATGTGGTTTATTTTCCCTATCATTTTCTTGAGTGGTCTGGCGTTACTATTGATTGGTCTTTTCAAAAAAGAAAAGAAGTTGGTTTGAATGGTATGACAACCATGATTACGACAACCCGTTGCCTCATTCGACCGTTCGAAACAAGAGACATCAAATCGTTTATGGTCTATCGAAATGACTTGGACTGGATGAAACATCAATCATTCAAAGGGCTCACCCGTGAGGAATATGAAAACGTCCTACTCGGTGAACAATCGTTTCTTCAAGGCACGCAACTCGCTATCATTGACAAAGCGACGGATGAATTGATTGGTGATGTCTATATTCAGCAAGAAGGTACGACCTATTGGATTGGCTACACCATCGTACCGACGCGAGCGCGTCAAGGCTATGCATTTGAAGTGATGTCGGGATTGATTCGTCACTTGACTGGTCAAGGAGCGAAAGAGTTCAAAGCCGGTGTGCATGGGACGAACACGGCATCGATCGCGCTATTGAAGAAATTGAAATTCACCTTTTTCGCGACAGAACTTGACGAACAAATTTATCGTCTCGATGTCTCGGACATATGGTAAAGTATGTATCACATGTCACTTGGTTTTGATTTGAGGGAGTTTTGAATTGAATGATGAAACGCGTTCTTTTACTCATGTCGATCTTTCTATTGATTGGGTCTTTGTCTCAGGCTGCGATCCCGGATCCGAAGGCCTATAACGACCCGAGTCTTATCTATTTGACGCTCGATGATGGACCGAACTGGAAAACGGGAAAGCTACTCGATGTCTTGAAGAAACATCAAGTGAAGGCAACCTTCTTCATCCTCGGGAAGAATATCGAAGGAAATGAGCATCTGCTTCATCGCATGATTGCGGAAGGTCACCTGATTGCCTTACACGGGATGCGGCACGAACGGGATGAATTTTATGAAACACCGTTGACGGCCGTACGTCAGATGCAGGAAGTACAAGCACTTATCTATGAAGTGACAGGCATTCATACGAACATGGCCCGGACGATTTACGGGAGCGACGCCGGCATGACACCCGCACACTGGCAGGCGATGACCGATGCCGGTTTTGAAATATGGGATTGGAACGTCGGCAGTCTCGACCATGTATATAAGAAAGACAATGCACGCGTCGAACAACGCGTATTCGACCTCCTCGAAGCGAATCGTACGGCGAATATTGCTTCCATCATTTTGGCGCACGATCACTCGATGACACCGAAAGCACTTGATACAATCATCCGTTATGCGAAAGAACGAGATTATGAATTCCGGACCTTAGAAGGTGCCCACCCGGTTCACAACTTTTCCGATGTGTGGGAACCGCATTTAAGCGAACGAGCGACCCCATGACTGCAGATCATCTTAATGGTCTGCAGTTTTTATACAATCCAAAAGCGTATCGGGATGACCGACACGCTTTGTTTATCCAACTATAGTTTCCGTCACATGTGTACGATTTCTACCACTATTTTTCGCCTGATATAAACAATCATCTGCCAGACGAATCATCTCACGTAGATTCTCGCTCTTTCCGTTCGCAATCCCAATCGAAACGGATAACTGAATTTTTTGTTGATCGAGTAGCTTGAACTCATGTTTCGATATGCTGTGTCTAATCCGCTCCGCTACGTTGACCACCTCGCTCTGAGAAAGCATTGGAATCAAAATACCAAATTCTTCTCCACCGATCCGTGCTTTAATGTCTTGATTCCTTGTTTCTCGGTGCAAGAGTTCTGCAAATTGTTTCAATACCTCGTCGCCGTTCGCATGACCATATTGATCGTTGATTTGTTTGAAGTGGTCAATATCTAAAATCAATACATTACATGTCGTATATTGTCCTTTGAACTTTTTCATCTGCATCTCCCATGCTCGACGGTTTGCCAGACCCGTCAAATGGTCGGTTTCCGCTGAAACTTTATACTCTCTCACACGGTGATGGATGAGATATAGATCAATATTCAGCATGGTGATCAACAATCCGATTGGGAAACTGATCATTGTAACCAACAACGCGACATCGAGAGCACGTTCCGTAAAACCGCCTCCGACAAGAATCCCCATTGCTGCAACTAAACATGTCCACACGTTCAACGTAAGACCGAATTGGAAAAGCCGCTTCTGTAGCCAGACGATTCGATATGTCAGGATCGTCCCGATCACCATCGTAAAGAGGGCGACACATGCCACAATCGAGTAAAAGTCGATACCGTAGCTGAATCGGTGAATCGACATGATTGTAGCTGCGATAAACAACGGAGAGACCAAACGATAAAACCCGAGTAAAAGGAGGACGAGAAAACGAAAATCAATTTTTACCGCATTCTCAAATTCAATACTTTGCGTGATTAGAAAAATCCCGAAACATCCCGAGAGCACACCGATGATGAATTTTTGGATGTGCACATGTCTCGTATGATAGTTCATGATCTTCGAGATGAAATAGATGCCAGTAAAAGAAATACACGAATTGGCGATTAGACTCATGAACATTAGTTGGTCCCCTTCACATTTGTCATGTCACTTCCACTCTCTACATATATCCAA
Organism: Exiguobacterium sp. s132; assembly: GCF_018617235.1. GTDB lineage: Bacteria > Bacillota > Bacilli > Exiguobacteriales > Exiguobacteriaceae > Exiguobacterium > Exiguobacterium profundum. The sequence goes on from NZ_JACSJU010000001.1 coordinate 1,748,577, forward strand.
TTTCCATCATCAACTAACATGCTAAGGTGTAAAAAATTCTACAAAATGAATATTTTTCCTTATTATAAAAAAATCGAGTCCACATGTGGACTCGATGCTCACTTATCGTTCATATGTCACCATCACAAATTGACCGGAGGCGTGGTGACTCGTCAGTCGAAGTTTCGTCTCTTTAGTACCTTCTGGGAAAAGAGGGATTCCCTCTCCTAACACGACCGGCGCAATCGCAATCTCATAACGATCAATCAAGTCATGCTCCATCGCGGCTTTGATGACTTCCCCACCACCGATGAGCCAAATATCTTGATCAACTTCTTGCTTTAACCGATTGATGAGTTCTTTGATTGGTTCGTCCGTGAATGTGACATGCTCGGCCTCACGGTTAGCCTGACGTGTCAAAATGTAGTTCGGGATGTCTTTGTATGGATACATTCCCTCTTCTAACTTCAACACTTCCTCATACGTCTTCCGTCCCATGATGACAGCACCAACGGTCTTGAAAAATTCAGCATAGCCGTTGTCCCCATCCCCCTCGACAGCGAATAACCAATCGAGTTGGTCGTTTGACCGAGCAATCTTTCCGTCTAAACTCATCGCAATATATAACACTACATTCGGCATCCTGTTTTCCTCCTTGATTCGTGATACATTCAGTTTAATCAATAAACACGACAAAAGATGACGGGAATGATTCGAATGAGAAAAAGACATTTACAATTGATTCGGCTACTCAATCATGGACGACGCTTCACGGCTGAAGAACTGGCTCAGGAGACAGGCGCCTCCATCCGGACGATTCAACGGGACATGCTATCGCTCGAAGAGCTCGGTTATCCGATTTGGAGCGTACCTGGAATCGGCGGAGGATATGAGATGTTGCCGAATCGTTTATTGCCCCCGCTCCATCTCCGGGAACAAGAAGCCGTTGCGCTCTATCTCACGCTCAAATGGATGGAACACATCCCTGACGTGCCATTTGGGGATATACGAAGTACATTGTCCGACTGGTATGTGAACGAGTTGCCGCACGACCTCGCAGAGAAGATTAGCCGATTGGAGCGAAACATCCTGTGGCTCGGGAACAAACAAATTCCCAAAGCGCCGTTCACGAAAGAAATCTATCAGGCGGTCGAACGTCGAAACAAGATGAAGATGACCTATCGGACGATGAACGGGCAACGCACGTTCACCGTTGCACCAGTCGGTATGGCACTCCTTGATTTGAAGTGGTACGTTTTCGGGCTCTCCGAACTGGGGCTTCGGCAATATCGGATTGATCGCATCGAGGCGGTCCACGTGCTTGAGGAACCGTTTGAGTCCGAGGATTTGATGAGCGTATTGCAGACAAGTGATGAACGAAACGGTGTGACCGTTCGACTCGACCTCACCCCACTCGGTCGCCGTTTGCTTGAAGATGTATTACCCGATATCGATGAATTGAATGAGTGGGAAGTTCCGAAAGAAGAGCTGTCATTTTTATCGAGGCAGCTATTGAAAGCCGGAGCGGAAGTGGAGGTCAAAGCGCCAAGCGCATTGCGGGAGATGATGAAGGAGCATGCGGAACGCTTGATGCAGCGATATATGTAATTTTTGGTGATGATCACGACACATTTATAAATTTTCGTCCGTATAATAACCAACACTCAACAAAGGCGGTATAGATATGCGTCACGCGTACAAACAGTTCATCCAACTATTCAAATCGGGTCAGTTCGATGACATTTATCATCAGACGAGCGACTCATTCAAATCTCAGTATTCCATGGATGCCTTTCATCGGCAGGCGTCCGCTTTCCATCACGGCATTCGGCGCTATCGCCTGCTCAATGAAATGGTGTTGAACGGGAATCGGTATGTATTATGGTCGGATTCTCGAAAAGAAAAGTTATTGTACGTCCAATTCAATCACGCGAATGAGATCGCATCCATTCAGATGACTGTCACATCCTCTTCAAAGGAGACTAATCCTTTCACGAAAAACAAATACCATCTCCCATTCAAAGAAGAGTGGTTCGTCGTCTCCGAAGGGACAACCCTCGGAACTTATCATCATGATCCAACCCGAAAAAAGCGTGATGGTTATGACTTTTTGAAAACACAAGAGCAACAACCTTACAATCGTAGAAAAATCGGGATGGACGGCTCGTATGCGTTTGGGGAACGAGTGATTGCTCCATTACACGGGACGATTCATCAAGTCGTGGATGGGTTGTCAGACGAACTAGATGCTGATCATCCATTCGGTAATCACGTCATCATTCAACATGCGAACGATGAATATTGCCTTCTCGCCCATCTTGAGAATGGTTCCATTGCCGTGAATGTGGGAGATACGGTCAAAACCAAACAGTTGATTGGGCGCTGTGGGCGCTCCGGAATTACGCCTGAGCCACGCTTGCATATGCGTGTCATGAATCACCCGGATGTGGACAGCGCGACCGCCCTCCCGATTCAATGGAAAGGTCGATTGCGACCTATGCGTGGAAAAGTAGTCACTTCCCGCGAGGAAGAAGGATGGTCGTATGGGATTGCAGCCCTCGATTTTTCAGAACTGCTCCTTTATGTTGTTCAAGCCATTCCGCGATTATTTTTTCGCTTTTTTGGATAAGAAAACCCCTCAGGAATCTGAGGGGGTTCAACATCACATATCCAAATCAGTGAACGCGAGCGGGACAAGTTCTCCAAGCGTCACTTCTTTCACATCGGCGTTGCCGTTCGTGAGGAGTACTTTGAAGTCAGGATCGCCGAACTCGACCATGACTTGGCGGCAGATGCTACATGGTGGCAAGAAGTCTTCCGTGTCCCCAGACACGGCAACCGCTTCGAAGTCACCTTTTTTGTATCCTTGAGCGACCGCTGTGAAGATGGCCGTACGCTCCGCACAGTTCGTTGCTCCGAACGAGACGTTCTCGACGTTGACGCCGTCGATGACCGTACCGTCTTTCATGAGAAGTGCCGCACCGACGCGGAACTTCGAATATGGTGAATACGCATTGTCTTTCAATTGGCGTGCGCGCTCGACTAATTGTTGTTGGTTCATCTTAAGTCATTCCTCTCGAATATCGAATGAACTGATGCCAGTCCCCGTGCCTCTCATTTTGGGCAGGATTTATAGCATACACCCGCCTCAAAGAGAAGTCAATGACTTTTTACAAACGCTTTCATGGATAAACAAAAAAAGAAGGAGCGCTCGCCCCTTCTTGACTCTCTATACGTGGTCACACCAATTCAAGCTGCGCGACAGCCGCCTCTTCCGTTTCAGTCTGCACGTGATGACGCCCAATCGGAATAACGGAAGGTGAACCGGATACCGGGTCACACATGACCGAACAGCGGAGGTTGAAGACACGATGGATCAAATCACACGTGATGACGTTCGATGGCTTCCCTTCGGCGATCAACTTCCCTTTGTCGAGCGCGAAAATGTAGTCCGCATAACGTGCCGATAAGTTGATATCGTGCAACACCATGACAATTGTCGTCCCGTACTTTCGATTCAAGTCCGTCAACAAATCGAGAATCTCGACCTGATACGTGATATCAAGATACGTCGTCGGCTCGTCTAAAAAGAGCACGTCCGTCTGTTGAGCCAGTGCCATCGCAATCCAGACGCGTTGGCGCTGCCCGCCTGACAACTCGTCAATGGGACGATCCGCGAACTCCGTGATGTTCATCATCTCCATCGCCTCGGCGACAGCTTCGTAATCGGCTTTCGTCCAGCCCTTTAAGAACGATTGATGCGGGTAACGACCACGACCGACAAGATCGGCGACCGTGATCCCTTCCGGTACGACCGGGGACTGTGGCAACATCCCGAGGACACGCGCTAGCTTTTTCGGTGCCATTTTCGAAATCGGCTTATCGTAAAGCGTCACTTGACCGGCAGTCGGTTTGATGAGGCGTGCCATCGTCTTCAGAAGTGTCGACTTCCCGCAACCGTTCGCACCGATGATGATGCTAATTTGATTGCTCGGAATTTCAAGGCTGATATCGTTTAAAATCATCTTGTCCTCGTATCCTGAGGTGAGATGTTCCACTTTCATAATGGATGCCATTTAGAAGTCCCCTTTCTGGTTCATCCGGATCAACAAGTATAAGAGATAAGGCGCGCCGATGATGCCGGTGATGACACCGACCGGATAGCGTGCCGTGAAGGCGAATTGTCCGACAAGGTCGGCCGCTAGTACTAAAATGATTCCGACAAGCGCTGCCGGCAAGATTCCCGCGTGGCTCGTTCCGACGAGCCGTTTGGCAATCGGCCCTGCTAAGAAGGCAATAAACGCAATCGGTCCCGTTGTCGCTGTTGCAAGGGCGAGCATGAATACTGCCGCCACAATGAGTAGAAGTCTGGTCTGGTTCGTGTTGATGCCAAGCCCTGTCGCCGCCATTTCTCCGAGCTCGAGCATTTCAAGCTGACGGGTGAGTAACAGTACAATCGGTAAACAGATGAGTACCGTGATGATTAAAGGTGGCAACTCCTCAAGTTTCGCCCCATTTAAACTTCCTGTCAACCACCGCATCGCCATCGCGACATCGTTTTGTCGGCTGATGAGCAATAGATAATTGATGACGGCTGTTAGCATCGCTTGAATCCCAATTCCAACTAACACCAAACGACCGATGGAGAAAGCCGCCCCTTTGGATAGAAAATAGATGACCAGCACGGTGACGAGCCCACCGATAATCGAAGCGATCGAGATTATCGCTTCACTCGATTGTAGGACGACGATACAGAAGACAGCCGCCGCACTGGACCCCGTTGTGATCCCAATGACATTTGGATTGGCAAGCGGATTTCGAAGCATCGTTTGGAAAATCGTTCCCGCGGCACCAAATGCTGCACCGGCAAAGACACCAGCGAGCATACGTGGTAGACGCAATACTTCAACGGCGAACGTCGCCCCTTTTACGTCTTCCCCGAGCAAGACGCGGATGACATCCTGAACCGGATAAATCGTATTGCCCAACATGAGCATCAACCCGCTCAATGCTACCGCTATGATGGTCAAAAGAAGCGTCATCCCGACATAGCGACGGCGTCGCTTCATGCGACCTTGTCTGATTTGTTCAATCGCTGGTTGCATCATAGTCCTCTTACTTTCACTTTCATTGTCAATAGAATCAAGATCGGTGCCCCGATGAACGCCGTCACAATCCCGACCTCAAGTTCACCCGGACTTCCAAGCAAACGTCCCATGACATCCGAGAAGGTCAAGATGATGGCACCTGCTAAGGCAGACATCGGCATGAGGTAGCGTTGGTCAGGACCGAGCACGAGTCGAATCAAATGTGGGGCGAGAAGTCCGATAAACCCAATCGGTCCAGCGAGTGCAGTCGCAGCCCCACACAGAATCACGCCTGCGAACGAGGCGGTCAACTTCAATGTCCCCGTCCGAACACCAAGACTCTTCGCCATCTCCTCCCCGAGCGCAAGTGCGTTCAAGGAAGGTGCGGTCACTACCGCAATCACGAGACCGATTAGAAGAAACGGTAAAAATGTATAAATCGAATCCAGATTTCCCGCACCGACACTCCCTACTTGCCAAAAGCGGAACTGGTCCATGACGTTTGAGCGTGGAATCATAAGAGCCATGACGAGCGACGATAATGCTGCACTTGTCGCCGCTCCCGCCAAGACGAGTTTGAGCGGGGTCGCCCCTCCCCTTCCGAGTGAACCGATGCCGAAAACGAAAATGGCCGTCAATAGCGCCCCGACGAGCGCAAACCAGATGAACGCACTCGCCGTCGCGATGTTGAAGAATGCGATACCGATGACGACGGCGAGCGCTGCTCCCGTGTTGACCCCAAGAATACTCGGGTCAGCGATTGGGTTACGCGTCACCGACTGCATGAGTGCACCCGCCACACCGAGTGCTGCGCCACACATAAAACTGAAAATTGTCCGGACGACCCGCTCCCGGACAATGTCTGCCTCATACGACTGAACAGCCGGACGGAATAAACCGTCCAGCAGTTCATTCCACCCGACTGTTCGAGAGCCGAAGGCAAGGGATGCCACGATGCATAGCACCGTCAGTACGAGCGTCCCAACTAACAGGAGCGGGAAGTACTTCGGGGTATGCATCTGTTTCACCTGATTTTGCATCATTTTACTTTCGCAAGGGCATCCGATACGCGTGAAACGTACTCATCAATCGTATATTCAATCGAGAGTGGCGTCGGTGTCCCAGCCGCTGCGAGTGGCGTATTGTCTTCAATCAATACGACCGATCCGCGTTCGATGGCTGGTACTTTACTGTAGAGCGGGTCTGCTTGAAGCGCCTTCAACGTGTCTTCATTTCCGTATGTGACGAAGATGTCGACGTCGTTCAAAATGTCGGCGTTCTCTTTGCTGAGCTCGAGATAGAAGCTATTTGCTTTTTCAGCTTCGTCGACAATGTTTTGTGGGTACTCCATGCCGAGTTCTTCGATGAAGGCACCACGAGGATCACCTGTTGTATAGATATAGAATTTTGAAAGATCTTCTGCGCTCATCGAGACGAAAGCGGCTTTCTTTCCAGCAATCTCAGGAACGGCTGTCGCTTTGTCAGTAATCAACTGCTCCGTGTCTTTGATTAACTGTTCGCCTTCTTCACCAAGTCCCATTGCGAGTGAGTCATAACGAACCATGTCTTGCCATGACGTGACCCAAGGTGTTTCTTGATATGCCACGACCGGTGCGATTTGGCTAAGCGTGTCATAGTCTTCTTGCGTGATGCCTGAGTAGGCGGCCAAGATGACATCTGGATTTGAATCTGCGATTGCTTCAAAGTCTAATCCGTCCGTGTCTTGATAGATGTTCGGGTTCTCTTCGCCAAGCGCTGTCAACTTCTCTGCTGTCCATGGGAGCATCCCGCTATCATCTTGGACACCGTAGTTCGCAGCTGAGAATCCGACCGGTACGACATCGAGTGCAAGTGCGACGTCATGGTTTCCCCACGAAATCGTTGCGACACGCTCTGGTTTTTCTTCGATGACAGTCTCACCGAACGCATGCTCGATTGTGATTGGATATCCTTCTGCTGACTCTTCCGTCCCTTCGTTCGTGGAAGCGTTCTCAGCTTCTTCCGAACCACAGCCGGCTAAGATGAGTGCAAACGCTGAAGCAAAAATAAACATATGTAACCACTTCTTCATTGTCTTGTTCACGTGTTTCTTCTCCTTTTTCAACTTCTCTATTTTCTCGATACTGATAATCATTATCAGTTATGAGTATAGACTTGCTATTCCTTCGTGTCAACTGCTATTCGATATAGAAAAATGAAAAAACCTGTCGTTTTAGGACAGGTTTATCAGGACTTTCGATGTTGTCGCATGACGTCCGCGATCGGTTCATCTTGTTTTTCAAGCTCCGATACGATCCGTTCATGGTCCACGTCGTTTCGGTTTTGGCTTAACTTGAACGTCGCCTGCATATCGGTGATGTCGATCCGAAACCCGACGACGCCGTTCATTTGTCGCTTCACCGGTTCGGATAATGCATCCCAACGCACCGCATGCTCACGTTCGCCTTCATGCTCGTGAAGTAATCCGGCTAGTTCCTCAACCAACTCGTTTTCATTGAGAATCGTCGCACGTCCATACACGTGTATGGCTTGATAGTTCCATGTCGAGACGTCCTCATGGCCATACCATGACGCTGACACGTAAGCACTTGGTCCTTGAAAGATGACAAGAACGGTTTGATCTTCAATTGTTCGCCACTGCGGATTCGCTTTTGCGACATGGGTCGTCAGTTGACCGTTCGCCTCATCGAATCGTAACGGGACGTGCGTCGCAATCGGCTTATCCCCGTCATGCGTCACAATCGTGCCGAACGGATTGGCATGAAGAAATGTATAAATCTCTGCTCGCTCTGTGACGGAATATTGTTTTGGAATATACATGTCGAACCCCCTTTCTCCTATTATATTCTGAACAAGACGGGTATAACGACACAGAAGGAGGGATGTTATTTATGAAACCAACGATTAAAGCCATCGTCTTTGACGTATACGGCACCTTATTCGACGTCCATTCGGTGAAGGATGCCTGTGAACAAGAGTTCCCTGAAAAGGGAGCAGCCATCAGCCAAGTGTGGCGGACGAAACAACTTGAGTATTTCTTTTGGCGGCACATGATGGGACGCTATGAAGATTTCGATACAGTGACCCGGGACGCACTCCGTTACGCATTAGCCGTGCATGACGCACCATTCACAAAGGAAATCGAACAACGTCTGACTGCATCGTATGCGCACCTCACCCCGTATAAGGAGATCGAATCGGTCCTAAAAGAGATGCATGACGTGAAGACCGTCATTCTCTCAAACGGGACGGACGAGATGCTTAAGGCATTGCTTCACAACGCCGGTCTCACCGATTATTTTGATGAGGTTGTCAGCGTCGACGGCATCAAACAACCTAAACCGACGCCTGCCGCCTACATGAATTGGTTCAAAACGTCTGGTCTTCGTCGTGACGAGGTGCTCTTCTTATCGTCGAACGGATGGGACATCGCCGGGGCGAAAAACTTTGGCTTCCATGCGGTCTGGATCAATCGGAATGACTTACCATTTGAAGCATTTGATATAGAACCAGATGCCATCTATCCGAACTTGAACAACTTGTCAGAATGGCTTTAGTCCGTGAACGGCCTCATGAAAATGAGGTCGTTTTGTGCATCCTCTCCCATAAAGAATGTGTGGACACCCGTTTGTCCGAACCCGTTTCGTCGATAAAATTGAATCGCTCTTTCATTGTGTTCCCATACGCCGAGCCACATCTTTCGTTTGTGTAGTTCCTTCGTCAATTCGGTTGCTTGAGTAAATAACGCTTTCCCCACCCCTTGACCTTGAAACGCTTCTAATACGTAGATTCGTTCGATTTCAATCGCATCTTCGCCCATCGGTTCAGATTGAGCATCGCGTACGTTCACTTTCAAATAGCCTGCCAACTCACCTTTTACATGTGCAAAATAAAAATAAGAATCGGGATGTGCCAACTCATGCTGCAACTGCTCAGGCGCATACGCTTTTTCTAAGTAAGCGTTCAAATGTTCTTCTGTGTTGTGACGTGCGAACGTCTCCGTAAATGTCTGGATGCTAATGTGACGTAAGGCTTCTACGTCTGTCACTTTTGAGATTTCAATCATGTTCTCGCTCCTCTCAGTATTCTCGATACTTGCCTTTCTTCACTTCGGTCCAATCTGTTTCAACATTACGTCGTACTTTTTTCAAAAGGCGTAACAACTCCTCACTTTCTTTCTCGTCGAATCCTGATAATGCGACCGATGTAGAATATTCGTGTTCGCGAATGATGAGCGGGTACAATACCTCTCCTTTCTCCGTCACGTATAAACGTCTGATTTTCTGATTATCAAGATCTGGTCGCCTCTCAATCCATCCTTCTTGCTCCAGTTTCTTGATGGCACGTGCGGCGGTCGTCCTGTCTACCTTAATCAACTCTGCTAGCCGTTCTTGAATGATACCTGGGTGTTCAAAAATCCTAACGATGTACAAGTACTTCCCTTTTTCTAAACCGAGTGCCTTGAATTCAATGTTGCTGATTGAATCGAGGGCACGCGCAATCATCCCGATCTCTCGTAAATGGTCATGCATCATTAGACACCTCTGCTTTTTTGTTGCAAATGCAACAAAATACTTTATATAAGCGTATCGTAATTTGTGAGAGAATGGAAGTAAGAATTTTCGCTAAGAAGGAGATGAATGAAAGATGGGTCACCGAATCTATACCACGAGTTTCGCGAGCGTTTATCCACTCTACGTCGCCAAAGCCGAACGCAAAGGACGGACGAAGGAAGAAGTCGACACCATCATCGAATGGTTGACCGGTTACGATGAGACCGGACTCGAACGTCAGATAGCCAATCAAGTCGATTTTGATACGTTTTTCGCTTCAGCACCTCGTCTGAATGAAGACCGCGCCCTCATCAAAGGTGTCGTCTGTGGGGTTCGTGTCGAGAACGTTGAAGAACCACTCATGCGTGAGATCCGTTATTTGGACAAACTCATCGATGAGTTGGCAAAAGGAAAGAAAATGGAGAAGATCTTACGAGGAGGCGAATCATGATGGATGTGACGGCACTCGTCGACGAGGCACGGCTCGATTCATTTATTCATCTGCTCGAGGTCATCGATGATCATTTACCTGGCGGATTTGAAAAAACGACGGACGGACATGGTGTCCATTACGTCGTTCCACTCGATCGATATCCGTCCGGGTATCATGTCACACCGGGGACGCCACTACCGTTTATCAGTGTAATCGCGCAAAAGCGCCATGTCGGACTGTATCACATGGGCATTTACGCCGACCCTGAATTACTCGCTTGGTTCGAACGGGAGTATGCGAGTCGTGTCCCGACGAAACTTGATATGGGGAAAAGCTGTATCCGTTTCAATAACGTGAAGCGAATCCCGTTTGACTTGGTCGGAGAACTCGTCGAGAAGATGACTGTCGAGGAATGGATTCAGCACTACGAAGGACAACGAAATAATAAAAAAGAGTCCGACTAATTTTCGGACTCTTTTCATTTACACAGTAAATCGATTCGTCATCTCTCGCATCTCATCCGCCATATTCGATAATTCTTGAGCGGCTGCCGTAATTTCTTCCATTGATGCCATCTGTTCTTCAGTAGCTGCTGATGTGTTCTCTGTTTCTGTGGCAGTCGATTCAGTAATTCCTTGAATCTCATTCACAGAGTTCAACACTTCTGTCGCTCCCGCCGCCATTTCTTGTACAGCACTGGACACTTCTTCTATTTGTTGCCCGACTTCTTCAATGGCCACTTTAATTTCATCAAACGCAACACCTGTCTGCCGCACGTTCGTCACACTCTGTCCCATATCACCTTCTACGACATGCATCGTCTCTACGGCATGCTTTGTTTCTGTCTGTGTATGATGAATTAGAGAGGAAATTTGTTTGGTCGCATCGGCTGATTCTTCCGCAAGTTTTCGTACTTCTGCAGCAACGACTGCAAACCCACGTCCCTGATCTCCTGCGCGCGCTGCCTCGATTGCTGCATTTAATGCAAGTAAGTTCGTTTGCTCTGCAATTCCTGAAATGGTCCCACTGATTGTACCAATCTCTTGAGAACGAGTATTAAGCTGCTCAATGACTTGTTGCAACGTCTTCACTTTTTCATTCATCGCTTCAAGCTGATGTTCAAGCGTTTCGATTAGCTCATTCCCTGATTGTACTTTGTCCAATGCCCCTTCCGATAATACAGTCATCTGTTGAGCACGATCAGAGACTTGGTGAATGCCATTCGTCAATTCTGAAAGGGTACCATTTGAAGACTTGACCCGTTTCAACTGATGGAGTGAACCCGAAGCGATTTCTTCCATCGTCACAGCTACCATCTCTGTCGCTTTTGTCGTTTCTTCTACGTTATTTTTCAAATCGTCCGATGAAGTCGCCACACGCCCAGCAGTCGAAGTCACTCCACCAATCAACTCTCGTAAACTTTCTTTCATCTGATTGAATGACTGTGCGAGCGCCCCGATTTCATCGCGTGATGTGTATGTGCTATTGACTGTCAAATCCCCTTCACCGGCACGACTCATCAATACGTTCAATTCTTTCACCGGACCAACCACAAGGCGCGTGATGTAGACGCCTAATCCAATTGAAAGCGCAGCTCCCAAAATGACAAGACCCCAAAAGATAAACACAGCACGCTCTCGATCAGACCGCATCGTATCACTGGCCGTTTCCGCATCCACATTCAATTGATCCATAACTTCTTTCGCTGTCTCAACAAGCGCAAGTCGAATTGGTCGTAATTCTGTTCCATATTGTCGGTAAGCAGATTCATTTTCATTTCGTAATGCAGGTTGCAATACGACGTCTATGCTTTCCAAATATGCGTTCGTCTCCTCATTCAACTTTTCGATTCGACTCATTAATTCAGGATCTTCTGTCGAAATCGAATCATTAAATACTTCGAGATCGGTAACCATACTCTCCCGACGCTCTTCAATATTTTTTTGTAACTCTTCATTTCGAGCACTTTCGGTCGTCAACATTAGTTCTAACAAGTGACTGTCGATTGCACGATTATCGGTTCTCAACTGTCCAATGGCACGAATCGGAATCAATCTCTCTTCGTATATCTTTTCTCCGGCATCAGCCATTCTTCCAATCAACACATGGCTTAACATTGAAATCATGACGAGTGTCACAACGAATAATGAAATCAATACGGTAAACTTCTTAGACATGCTTAAATTTTTCATCATTTTCCCTCCCATTCTATTTATCGTGTCGAATTTGTGAAAAATGAAGCAATGTTTAGAAAGCATTGACCTAAGTTTCGATTCGGATAGCTGCCTCTTTGCTCCAGCTCGTTACACCTTTTGTAAGCCGGCTCGCATTTATGTTGCATGGAGATGCAGTATACTAACATCAGATACATTCGGTTACGAAAGGAGCGGACAACTTGCCACGACCACTCAAACTCACACTCTTTCTTCTCGTGTTTGGATCTTTGTTCTATATCACCCATTTTCACTATGAGTTGCGTCCGTCTGACATCCGGGACATCGTCTTGTCGTTTGGATTTTGGGGTCCACTCTTCTTTATTTTTCTTTATGCCATCGGTCCGGTCGCATTTTTACCGACATCCGTCCTCTCACTCGGAGCCGGACTCGCGTTCGGCGTATGGCCAGGTGTCCTCTATATCATTATTGGTGCAACTGCCGCTGCGACGACCGGTTATGTGATGGGGCGTTTTTTCGGGCGCTCGGTCATCAACGTCGACCGCTATCCATGGTCAGAGAAACTGTTCACACAAATGGAGCGTCGTGGCTTTTTATATGTATTTGTCCTCCGGCTCATCCCGCTCGTCAGTTTTGACTTACTTAGTTATGCCGGTGGAATCTCACGTGTTCGTTTCCGCGCCTTCGTACCGGCGACCGTACTCGGCATGATCCCAGGTACGTTCGCCTACAGCTTCCTCGGGGCGAGCCTCGCCTCAGGCAGTGTCACCACGATTTTCATTGCCGCGCTCGTCTTCGTCGGCTTGATTGTCGTGACGTACATCTTCCGAGAACCGGTTAAAAAATGGCTTGGATTGAATTGAAATTTTATGAGGGAGAGCTTTATGCTCTTTTTTTGTGCCTTGAACATGTAATTCATATAAACTTCTATACTATTCATCCGATATGTATAGAGCTACAACAAATGAACACGAGAATGTGAGGAAAGAATGATGAGTTTGATTAAAAGAAATCAGTTGATGTTGTTGACGACGTTATTGATTGTGATGACGTCGGTTGTTGTCCATTTGCTACATCGTTTCACGGACTTTGCCTATGCGTATACGGTTCTGCGAAACGGTGCGGACGGTTACGTGTACTCCGGAGTAACATGGGTCTTGTTCGCCCTTCCAATCGTCTTCTTTGGAATGATGATCGTCACAGTTAAGCGAGAATCCGTAGCATTTCCTTATTGGATGATGCTGACACTCACCTTCGCAAGCATCTCGACCGTTGCTGGAGGACAAGGACTTGTTGAATATCACTTCTCCATTTTTGTCGTCTTGGCGATTTTGTCGTTTATGCGTCGCATCGACTTGATTTTGTATAGTGCCGGAATCTTTGCTGTGCAACATCTAGTCGGATACTTTTTAATCCCTGAGATGATTTGTGGAACGAGCGACTATCCGTTCAGTTTACTACTCGTCCATGCCGTGTACTTGATTCTTCTGAGTGTTGTGCTTGTCGCCCAAATCCACTTCCGTAATAACGAGACGCAACATGCCGAGGCACAGGAGCAAGAAACACGACAGTTGTTACAACAAGCGATTCATGATGTCAGCGCCCTCGTTCAATCGTTAAACAGTCACGCCGAAGAGCTTGAATCTGCCGCTAACCAGTCTCTTGAATCTGGTGAGCAAATCGCTGTCACGGTCGACCCGATTGTCGCTCATGCTTCATCCCAACAAGCCTCCATGGTGCAAGGGGCAGATGAAATTCACTCGATTCGGTCTTTGACAGCGCTCATTCAAGAACGAATGGCCCAAACGGCCGCAGCATCCTCGCGCATCGCTAAAGATGCCCTTGCTGGGAACAAAGACATGCGACTAATGGAAACAAAAGTACAAGAAATCATTACCGAATCGGAACAACTCGACCGGATTGTTGCGACGATGTCGAATCGTTCAAATGAAATCCAAGGAATCTTGCAACAAGTCGGTTCGATCAGTGAACAGACGAACATGCTCGCCTTGAATGCATCTATTGAAGCGGCTCGTGCCGGTGAGGCTGGACGAGGATTCGCCGTTGTCGCCTCCGAAGTCGGGAAACTCGCTGTCCAATCGCGTGAATATGCATCCGAGATGACCCGAGTCCTCGGTGGATTGATGGAAGATACGACCGTCGTATCCAAATCAGCGCATCTTTTCAAACAAGCGACCGAAAACTGTCAAACTGTCACGAACGATGTGACGGCTGTCTTTGGCCGTCTTACAGAAGATGTATCAGAAATCGACGAACAAATTGCTTCGATTCAAGAGACACGCCAGCGGGTCACGACACAGATGGAAGCACTCGAAACACGACTTGAATCGACGAAATATGCGGCGAATGAACTTCAACAACAGATTCACCATGTTGCCGCAGCAACGGAAGAGCAAGTCGCCATTCAAAAAGAACTCAGCTCGATGTCGGACCGACTCGCTCTAACCGCGAATTCGCTTGAAGACGTGACGACTCAACTCGAGGATCACGCCACTCGCGCCTAACACAAATGCCCTCGACCAAGTGGTCGAGGGCATTTTACTTATCGGTCGAGCAATTGACGAATTCCTTCTTGAAGAGGTGTGACCGGGCGTCCGAGAACCGGTTCGAAGTCACTCTCATGAATTTCGAGCGTTCCTTGACGAATGCTTCGCTGAATCCCCGCAAGAATCGCAACGACTTCTTCTGGCAATCCAGCCCCGCGCATCGTCTCTTCGTATGCCTCGAGACTCAACTCCTGCATCATCACTTCACGACCTAACACTTCACTGAGCGCGTCTACAAGATCTTGCTGGGTATGAAGTGGTCCTGATAGTTCATAGACCGCATTGTCTTGTTGTTCTTTTAACAGAACATTCGATGCGGCTTCCGCATAATCTTGTTGTAGAGCCCAACCGACTTTACCGTCCCGAGCCGCCGTGATCCATGGCGCCCCGTCAATTACCGCTTGAATGCTTGATAACTCGTTTTCTAAGTACCAGTTGTTCCGTAAGAACGCATGTGGAATACCGGACTCGACAATCGCTTCCTCTGTGACGACATGTGGAGGTGCCATCAAGTTCTCACTGTCTGTCGCATCGGCTAGACTCGTGTAGGCAATGAATGAAACACCTGCCCGTTTCGCCGCCTCAACCGCGTTCGTATGTTGACGAATCCGCGTATCGTTATCGCCATCTGCCGAGATGATCAAAAGACGCTCAACACCTTTGAACGCTTCATCGAGTGTGTCTGGCTGATCAAAATCACCATGTCGCACATCAACGCCACGCTCTTTAAGAGACGCCGCCTTCTCCGGATTCCGTACACTTACAGCGAGCTCACTCGCATCAATCGACTTGAGTAGTTCCTCTACAATTTTCGAGCCGAGTTTCCCCGTTGCTCCTGTGACTAAATATTTCATAAAACCCCTCCTTTGTTCGCATGATTCACTCTTCCCGTTCATACGACCCGTCACACCTGTCACGTTTGATCCGAGACGATATGGATGTCCACCTGCTTCAATTCCCGCATGATGACATTCACAATCGACCCGCGCATGACTTCTTGCCAGCGTGTCCTTGCTGATTGTCCAAGAATCAATTGGGTAATGCGTTTTTCTCGTGCCGTAGTCGTTAAACTCTTCGTTAGTTCTTTCCTCGGTACATTCAAGACAATCACTTCTGCCTGGAATGATGCACCTTGCTCTCGAACTTCTTTTAGAATGGCAGTCTGCTCAGGTGTCAATTTTCTCTCCTCACCATGGAGGACAGACAAGATATAAAGTTTCGCTTTGAGTCGACTCGCCATGCGAAATCCTCGATAGATCAAATGTCTCGCATTGTCATTGAGCTGAATACAGACCATGATCCGCTCTTGGAGGAGCGTCGGATCAGACACCACATTTTTTCGGGTTCGATAGACTTGATCATCGACTTCATCCGCTACTTGTCGAAGCGCAATCTCACGCAGACTCGATAGATTGGTCAGCGTAAAAAATGACGACAGACTTTGTTCAATTTTGTCCGGTCGATAAATCTTCCCTTGTCTCATCCGCTCTTGTAACGTCTGCGGTGTCACATCGACGAGCAGAATTTCATCAGCCTGATTGAGGAACAGATCTGGAATCCGTTCTCTTACCTCTACGCCTGTGATGCCTTTCACGGTCAACAGTAGACTCTCAAAATGCTGAATATTAACGGCCGCATATACATTGATTCCGTTCTCTAACAACACCTGCACGTCCTGGTATCGCTTTGCCCGTACTGAGCCTGGGGCATTCGTATGAGCCAACTCATCAACGAGGACGATATCAGGATGAAACGATAAGATGGTCTCGACGTCTAACTCTTTCAGTTCGTGTCCTTTATAAAATAGCGAAAGAAGAGGGACGATTGGCAAATCGCCAATCATCGCCTCTGTTTCGTTTCGTCCATGTGTCTCAATCAATCCAATCATGACCGAGACCCCTTCTTGCTGACGAGCCCGTGCATCTGCCAACATTTTATACGTTTTGCCTACACCCGGTGCGGCTCCGATATAAAGTCGAAGTTTGCCTCGCATCAGTTCAACTCATCTAGTGCAAGATTCATCATCAAGACATTGACGTACGATTCACCGTCAGCCGTGTCTTGAATGACGCCTTCGACTTCAGCCGTCGCCATCGAACGTGCGTCGCTGATACGATCGACTTGTAACATCGCATGTTCTATCGAGATATGCGGATCAAGTCCAGATCCGGATGTCTCAATCGCTCCCGCAAGTTCGGGATCGTGTTTCGGACGGTCCGGATTACTTTCTGCCATGTTATCGCCGCCCGATTGACCAGTGAGTTGATCGACTGCTGTTGGTCGGCCGTGGAAGTAACCTTCCGAAACGAAAGGTTGTGCGATCCACTTTGATCCAATCTGTTCACCATCGCGTTCGATCAAACTACCTTCAGCTTGACTCGGAAATAGTGCCTGACCTGCTACTGTTAAAGCGAGTGGATAAGCCACACCGCATAAGATCATCGTCAAACTGACGACGATACCTGCTTGTTTTATAGAAGACATTCGGTCCACCTCACATGAATAAGTTTAAGACGATGTCGAGCGCTTTGATTCCCAAAAACGGGACAATCACACCACCGACACCATAAACGAGTAAATTTCGACGTAACAACTTCTCGGGACCGACCGGGTCGTAACGAACCCCTTTCATCGCAACTGGAATGAGAAGTGGGATGATCAAGGCATTGAACAAAAGTGCGGCCAAGATGGCTGACTCAGGTGAGCCGAGACGCATCACGTTCAACCAATCCATCTCTGGGATAAATGCAACGAACATAGCCGGCAAGATGGCGAAGTATTTGGCCACATCGTTCGCAATCGAGAACGTCGTCAAAGCCCCGCGTGTCATCAGTAACTGCTTACCGATTTCGACCACTTCAATGATTTTGGTCGGATCCGAATCTAAATCAATCATATTCGCCGCTTCTTTCGCGGCCTGTGTCCCCGAGTTCATGGCGAGACCGACGTCTGCCTGTGCGAGCGCCGGGGCATCATTCGTACCGTCCCCCGTCATTGCGACAAGATGACCTGCTTTTTGTTCTGCTTTGATGACACGAATCTTATCTTCTGGTTTACATTCCGCTACGAATTCATCGACACCAGCTTCGCGTGCAATCGTCGCGGCCGTCAACGGATTATCTCCCGTGCACATGATGGTCTTGATTCCCATCTGACGCAAGCGATCGAAGCGTTCACGCATACCCGGTTTCACCGTATCTTTCAAGTGAATCACGCCGACAATCCGTGCATCTTCTGAGATGACGAGCGGAGTGCCGCCTTCTTTCGAAATCGCATCGACTTGATCCTGTAAGTCGCTCGGAATCATCCCACCTTGAGCACTCACCCAGTTAATGACGGCGGACGCCGCACCTTTTCGGACACGTCGACCGTCTGCCAAGTCGAGTCCCGACATACGTGTTTCTGCTTTGAATGGAATGATCACCGCATCTTGTTTCGGTGACTCATCTAATTCTCCCCAGCGTTCTTTTGCAAGCGTCAATACAGAGCGCCCCTCTGGTGTCTCGTCTTCCAAAGACGTCAAGACGGCGACTCCAAGCGCTTGCGAAGCTGTGATTCCTTCTACTGGAAGAACTTCAAATGCCATCCGGTTTCCGAACGTGATGGTCCCCGTCTTATCTAAAATGATGGTTCGAATGTCTCCAGCCGCCTCAACGGCTTTCCCGCTCATCGCAATGACATTGAATCGCGTGACCCGGTCCATCCCGGCAATCCCGATGGCGGATAAGAGTCCACCAATCGTTGTCGGAATGAGACAAACGAGAAGTGCAATTAAAATGGGTGGTGACAATTGGAAGCCGAGATAGTTCGTAAACGCAGGGAGTGTCAAAACGACGAGTAAGAAAATCATACTGAGCGAAACAAGAAGCAGGGACAAGGCAATCTCATTCGGTGTTTTTTGACGTTTCGAGCCCTCGACAAGGGTAATCATCTGGTCAAGGAACGATTCACCTGGGTTGCTTGTAATCTCGACCTCAATCCGGTCACTGACGACAAGCGTTCCCCCGATGACGGAAGAGAAGTCTCCGCCAGACTCTTTAATCACTGGCGCCGATTCTCCTGTAATCGCAGATTCATCAATCGAAGCAAGCCCGGCGATAATTTCGCCGTCTCCCGGCAGGTAGTCTCCGGCGCGCACTTCGACGATATCTCCTTTTCGAAGGAGCGACGAAGCGACTTCCTCAATCCCATCTTTCACAATTCGACGTGCCATCACATCATTTTTAGATGCTCGAAGGGTAGCTGCCTGCGCCTTCCCTCGTCCTTCTGCAATCGCTTCGGCAAAATTGGCGAACCATAACGTGACGAGCAAAATGAGCGTCACTGCCAAGTGAAATCCTCGCATCTCGTCCGACAGCATCGTATAAACGAGCGATAATAAGAATCCGCCCCATACGAGGAACATGACCGGTTGTTTCACCATCGTCCGTGGATCTAGTTTTTTGACTCCGTCCCACATGGCAGGAACAATCAAGCTCGTGTCAAAGCGGCGTGTCTGTTTTTCTAGTTCATTCATCTTCTATTCTCTCCTATGTTCAACGTATCATGAGCCATTCGGCGAATGGTCCAAGCAACAACACTGGTAAAAAGGTCAAGGCACCGACAATGACAATCACACCGAACAGAAGTGATGTAAATAGCGGCGTGTCGGTCCGAAGTGCCCCATCGTCCGTGACACGTGGTTTCATTTGAAGACTACCTGCCATCGCCACCATTAATAAAAGCGGAATATATCGACCGAAGAACATCGCAAAGCCTGCCGTGATATTCCAAAACGGAGTCGCATCCAATAAACCTTCGAATCCGGATCCGTTGTTGGCGACAGCGGATATATACTCATACAAGATTTGTGAAATCCCATGAGGTCCAGCGTTCGTGATGGCCTCTTGTCCTGGCTGTACGACGAGCGCCAAAGCCGTAAATCCTAAAATAAGAAGTGGCGAGACAAGAAGCGTTAACGCGACAAGTTTCATCTCGCGTCCTTCGATTTTCTTGCCAAGCACGGTCGGCGTCTGTCCAATCAAGAGGGCCGCAACAAAAATGGTGATGATCACATACATCATCAAGTTCATGAAACCGGCACCGACCCCACCAAAGACAACGTTCAACATCATGTTTCCCATCAAGATGATGCCGCTAAGAGATGGAAGCGAGTCGTGCATTGCATTGACTGCGCCAGTCTCAGCAGCTGTCGTCACCGCGCCGTAAAGCGCTGTACCAATTGCCCCGAAGCGCATCTCTTGTCCATGTAAAGAGGGGTTCGAGTACAAAGTGGCGTACATGGCCACTGTTCCAATGACGAACAAGAAAAGCATGACACCAAAGTAAAGGAATCCTTGTTTTCGTTTCTTCGCCATCGACCCGTAGATGAACGGCAATGACATCGGTAATAAGAGCATCAAGAAAAGATGGATGTAATTCGTCCACTTGCTTGGGTTTTCAAATGGATGCGCACCATTTACCGCATAGTAGCCCCCACCGTTATTCCCGAGCTGTTTGATGACCTCAAATGATGCGATCGGTCCTCGTTGAATCGTTTGGCTCGCCCCTTCGAGCGTTGTGACGACAGCATTCGGACTAAGGGTTTGTGGGACACCAAACGCAATCAACCACATACCGAAAAATAAGCTGATTGGTAAGAGCACGTACACGATGACGCGTACAAAGTCGAAATAGAACTGACCAATCTGCTTTCCAAGAATCGCTCGAATGAAAGCCAGCGCCATCGTCAATGCCATCGTTGGCGCCACGAACATGAGTGTCGATAAGACGAACATCTGTGATAAGTGAGAGAGCGCCTCACCTGAATAGTGCTGTTGGTCTGTATTGGTCATAAAACTGATGACCGTATGGAATGCTAGATGCCAGTCTAAGTTGACGGCCCCATTCGGATTGAAGGGCAACACTCCTTGAAAGCGAAGCAACACATAACCAATCAATAAAAATAGTAAATTGAGTGTCAAAAAATCTTTTGCATAGCCAAACCATGTTTGCTTTTCACGCTCATTTATTCGAAGGCGACGTGTGATCCTCGTCTCGAGCGCTTTCCCTACATAGTTTGGTCGTTCTTGAATCGGTACAAACCGCCGTCCAATATAGCCACCTAACATGGCACTGGCTGTCATCGTGATTGTGATGAGCAAACTCAACGTGATGATGAATGTAACCCACATCGTTCGTCATTCTCCTCTGTCTTTAAAATTTTTCTGGTTTTAGTAATGCAACGGTTAAGTAAGAGAGATACCCAATTCCAATCGCTAAAAGCACGATATACATGTCGTCACCCCTGTTCATTCCAGTGCATCCGATCAATCGAACGAATCATCACATTCATAGACGCCACTAAACCAATGAGTAAAGCAATTGCGAATAAATCAACCATATAATAACCTCTTTTTTCATTTTTTTACTTTATTTAACATTAAAAAATATACAAAAAACCACAGGAGCAAGAAACGGCTCCAGTGGCATATCACTGCATGAGTCGGATCCCCCTAATAACGCCTACGAGGTTAGCTGTCGGATTCGGGCTTGCCTAGGTTGGCCCTACCTCACTTGAGGATTCACCCCAGTCCAGATTGGACAGTGGGTCCCCCGCTTCCGTCTCCGGAACTCGGCGAAAAGATTTCAACAATACGTATGAAGTTGATGAGATGGATGTTACTCCGATTCAAAATGACTGTAAATAACTTTTCATAAAAAATTTTTTAACTTAAATTGTCAGATTTATCCGAATGATTTTTGTGAAATGAATATGATTATTTATAAGTTTTTTTATTCCTAGTTTCTTCATACTTAATTTGCAGTTCAGAAAATCACGCATCGAAGTCACTCCGTATATTTGTGGTCACTTCTGCGATATATGTAAGAATAATCACTTTCAAGTGAGTTTGACCTTGAAATTACTCTTTCGTGACATCAAAAAAAATCGTTTGAAAACACTTTACATCTTAGGATGGATGTCCAAATCGTCGTCATTCGACTTATTGTTGATGGAGAATATGAATTAGGTAGGAGACGATCACGGTATGGAGCAATGGATTCAACAAATCATTGAACAGTTTGGTTATTTCGGAGTCATGTTTCTTATTTTTGTTGAGAATGTGTTCCCCCCAATCCCATCCGAATTAATCTTAATTTTTGGCGGTTTTTTCACAACTACAACCACACTCAATCCTATTTGGATGATTGTTGTGGCAACAGTCGGAGCACTCCTCGGTGCCGTTGTCCTTTATGGGATTGGACTTTTACTGGACCGAGAACGTCTCGAGTCATTCATCACCCGTTACGGCAAAAGAATTTATCTGAAAATAGAAGATGTTCGAATGGCTGATCGCTGGTTTGATCGATTCGGTCCAAAATTAGTATTCTTCGGTCGGTTCGTTCCCGTCGTACGCAGTTTGATTTCGATTCCAGCCGGTATGTCGAATATGCCGTTCCTTCAATTTATCGTGTTGACGACATGCGGGACGCTCATTTGGAATACGGTACTCATTTTTATTGGTGTTGTAGTCGGCGAGAATTGGCAAGTTTGGTTAGGGTATATCGAAATGTATTCACATGTGATGTATATGTTTTTAGGATTCACAATAATCGCTGTTGTCGGTTGGACGGCTCGCATAGTGTTAAGAAGACGCTCTACACATTGACCACTCCTTTTCGAGTGGTTTTTGATTTTTACGCTTGACTTTGAGTTCTTATGAACTTAAATTAAATATATAGAAGTTCATATGACCTTAAAAGGAGGAATTGTTGTTGACCCTACTCATCGGGTTCTTACTCATCGTCATCTTCATGCTCGCACTTGACCTCGGGGTGTTCCACCGTAAAGCGCACGAAGTCTCGCTCCGCGAAGCATGGACATGGACGTTTGTCTGGATTGGGATTGCCATCGCATTCGGAGGATGGTTGTTCTTCACGCAAGGAAGTACAGCCGCAACGGAATATGCGAGCGTCTACTTTATCGAAAAGGCACTCGCGATTGATAATGTCTTCGTCTTCTCACTTGTTTTTGCCTATTTCGCCATCCCACTCAAGTATCAACATAAGGTACTATTCTGGGGGATTCTCGGAGCGATTTTCTTCCGCGCTGTCTTCATCGTCGCTGGCGTATCCCTTTTAGAAAACTTCGGTTGGGTCTACTACGTGTTCGGAGCGTTTCTCGTTTATACAGGATGGATGATGTATAAGAATATCGGGAAAGACGAGTCACTTGAAGAAAACAAGACGATTCGTTGGCTCGAGCGACGCCTCCCCATCACACAGGACATCTCATCCGGGAAGTTCACGAAGCGCATCAATGGGAAGTTGTTCTTCACGCCACTCTTCATCGCGCTCATCTTCATCGAATTGTCGGATATCGTCTTCGCAGTCGATTCGGTCGCCGCGAGTTTCGCGTATTCACGTGACCCGTATATCATCTTCTATGCGAACATCATGGCGATTCTCGGACTTCGTAGTCTCTACTTCGTCCTCGCCAACTTGATCGACCGCTTCTACTATTTGAAACACGGTCTCAGCTTCATGCTCGTCTTCATAGGGGCGAAGATGATTTTCGGTGATGTGTACAAGATGCCGATTTGGATGTCTCTTGGAACCATCGTTCTCGTCATCTTGATTAGCGTCCTCTATAGTTTCTACAAAACGAAACCTGGTTCTTCCAAACACGTATAATGAATCAATCAGTCCATTTCGTCGGTGTTCTTTCTTTGAAAATCGGTTAATCATTGAGGTGCACAACTACAGAAAAGGGGATTCAATATGTTTGATCGGATTGGCCTCATGAGTATCGGTCTCGTCTTCGGGATCATCCTCATGTTACTCTTCAACAACCTGTTCGGATTGGTGTTCGGTGTCGTCGTTGGTGTCAGCCTCATTGCCGCCAACCAAATCGAGCGAAACAAACAAACGACATGGCATTAACCAAAAAGCACGCGCTCCCATTGTTTGAGAGCGCGTGCTTTTATGTCAAAACATTGTATACGGATTGATACTGTTAGCAGGAGATGAACTGCTATACACATAGCTGTTCCGATGCACTTCGAAGTGGAGATGATTCCCGAACGAGTTACCGGTATTCCCGACCGTTCCAATCGTTGCTCCTTTTGCTAACGTTTGTCCTGTAACGACATTGAGGCGATCAAGGTGTGCGTATACAGTAATATATGTTTGTCCATTCAACTGATGGCTCATCATGATGTGGTTACCGTAAGCCCCATAGTTCCGAGAAACGATGACTTTTCCATAAGCGGCTGACACGACCGGTGTTCCTCTTGGAGCAGCCAAGTCGATACCGTTATGGAACGTATAACCGTACTGCCCGCTCGCCGGACCATACTTTTGTGTCAACGTCCCTTTTGTCGGGATGATCATATTCGCAGTCGATGTGGTTGAAAGCGTGGAGACACTGTACTTCTTCACATATGTACTGGATACGTAGCGGGATGTCCCGTTGAAATTGATTTTTGTCCATCCCCCGCTCACGCCGAGATATTTGAAGGATTGTCCCAACTTCGCACTGCCGACGATTGCATACGTCGTGCCCGGGCCCGAACGGACGTTTAAACTGTTAGTCATGACTTTGACATAATACGTGGTAGCAGCTTCAGCCGGGGTACCTGTCGGAGTGAAGATTCCGACTGTGAGAAGAACGGCAAAGAGAGAGAGCATCTTTCGTTTCATGATGTGGTAAATCCTTTCAATTATGTATTTAAATTTTTATTTTTTATATTATCTAACTGAAAAAATTTTACCACCAAAACGAACCGACAAATATGTCATTTATATTTCAAATAAAGGAAAACAAATTATAACTTACTTTCTTTATTTTTCCTTTTCAACATACAAAAAATGCACAGCCGTTTTCGACTGTGCATGTCTGTTACTCACGATTTTCCTCGGCGTTCTCCTCTTCATCCTCTAAATCTTCAATCAATCGCTTCATCTCTTCAATTTCACGGCGCTGTGCCTTGATGATTTCTTCAGACAATTCTTTCACGCGTGGGTCTTCAATTTCAGCGCGTTCACTTGTCAAAATGGCAATCGAGTGGTGAGGGATCATCGCTTTCATCCAACTGACATCATCGACGGTCGTCTGGCTACGTACGAGCCAAAGCGAGGCACTGAAGACGAGAGCACTGACCCCTAGGATGATAAAGTTAACTGTTTTGTTCTTATACATCCCCCACATGAAGAGAAGCATGACGAACGCCATGACCGATCCCATGATGAGTGCCATGTACAACCTCGTCTGACTAAAGAAGATATGATTGAACTGAAACACGTTCAAATACATGAGCCAATACATAATGAATGTCGAGACCGCAATCATGATTCCAAATTTACCGTACTGTTTCATCTTATTCATCCTTTCTTATTGTGCGTATAAAAACTCTTTTTCCTACTTGTTCTATACTCAAACCCGCCTATTTCTCCGTCTAATCGTACTCTTAACGCTTTTCACTTCTTTTTCACAAACATCGGGTACACTAGTGAAATTGAGTTCATGCAAGGAAGGAGAACGATGATGCAAGAGCGGACATTGCGTGACGTACTGGCAACACTTGATACTGTTTTATCTTGGTCCTATCTCGATCACCCGGAAGAAATGACAATTCGCGGAATCGGAACGACACCAGAAAAAATAAATAAAATGTTTTTATATATATGCAAGCGCCCAATCAATGAACGTGGCGTCGATTTAGTGAGGGCCGCCATCCGAAATGGTGCAGTAGCCATCGTCACGGATCGACCGATTGACGCGAGAGTACCCGTCATTTACTGTCGAGACGTCGAACGCGCACGTGAACAACTACAGACTCTTTTCGCCATGGAAGGAAATCACGCAAAGCACACGGAACGATAATAATAAGAGGAAGGAGGAATGCAAGATGAAGATTCTCATCGTAGACGATGAAGAAAAAATGAGACATTTGATTCGTTTGTTTCTTGAAAGTGACGGCTACTTTTGCATCGAGGCGAGCGATGCCCGTTCCGCACTCGACAAAATCGAAGAGCGACCGGATCTCGTCCTTTTAGATATTATGATGCCAGAAGTAGATGGGATCTCACTTTGTCGTCAGTTAAAGACGATGGATCCGGCATTACCTGTCGTCTTGTTGACGGCACGTTCAGACAATGAGACGACCATCCAAGGATTAGATGCTGGAGCGGATGATTACGTCACCAAACCGTTCGATGGGAACGTGCTCCTCGCTCGTATTCGTGCCGTCTTGCGCCGGACCCGTGTCGTCAACATCCAATACGGACCACTACGTTACGATGAGGAGAGCGGACGCGTTTTGTATGAAGAACAAGAGATTGTCCTCACACCAAAAGCGACGGCCATCTTAAAATTGTTCCTTCAGCACCCGAATCGCCTCTTCAACCGCCTAGATTTGTTTGACCTTGTCTGGCCCTATTCTGCAGAATCCGACCCACGCACCGTTGATGCGCATATTCGTATGATTCGAGAAAAGTTAGGCGATGCAGGATTCCCGATTGATGATTATTTAAAGACGGTATGGGGACGTGGCTATCGATGGACCGAGGAGCGTTCCGGATGAAGCGAGGTCGTAACAGTCTACCGTTTCGCATCAGCCTCGTCTTTCTTCTATCCACCCTATTGATTGAAGGTGTGTTGTTTCTTCTCCTCTATCACACGCTTCTCGGTGAACGTGTTGTAGAAGAAATCAATCGCCTTGAATCTCGGGCCGAGAGCCATGCGAGCGTATTAGCAATGAATTTTTCCGAAGAGACGATTGATCATGTAGCGACTATGGAAAGTGAGACCGATACGAAAGTCGCCATCACTGATCCCACGCATCATCTTCTTCAGACTTCACGCTTCTTTCCCCAAGTCCTTGCCGATACAGTCGATTCGAAAAAACAAACTGGCTCCTTCGACGACACGACTGTCCTAGAGAACGACTGGGAAAACGAACCGTATTTGATCGTTCGTACGCCAATCACAGATGATACCGACAGACGGTATGGATACGTCTATATGTTTTTACCGACTGAAATCATTCATGGAATTAGCCATCGGCTCCAGTGGCGATTCCTATATATCACAGCGATCGCGCTCGTGACGACCGTCTTGACGTTCATCCTCTTGAGTCGATTGATTTCAAAACCGATCCAATCATTAAAACAAGCAACGGAGAATGTATTGACAAACCCAGACGATTTACAGTTACCGACCAATCGTGTCGACGAAATCGGTGAATTAGCGCGTGCCATCGAATCGATGTCAGTGGAACTATCCAGACTACGGCGGGAACGTCGTCAGTTCTTATCCGACCTATCGCATGAAATCAAGACCCCTCTCACGTACTTGAGGGGTTACGCCGAAATCGCTTCGAAAGAAAGTACGCCCGAATCGTTACGCAAGCAATCGATTCAGACAATCTTAGATGAAAGCCGGTCGCTCACAGAACTCGTCGAAAATGCGTTTCAACTGGCACAGCTCGATGAGAACACGTTCTTATTGCATCGAGAAGAAGTGACCGTCACAACGTTTTGTGCGGACTTACGTCGAATGCTCGATACAATGTTCCGGATGACGACGATTCGCTTCGATGCTTCGTCGAACGCGGGACAACAAGACATCGCTCTTACATTGGATCGGCACCGGATGCTCCAAGTCTTCCGCTCAATCGCCCATAATGCGATTGAGCATAGTGAGGCCTCACATGTCTCCCTGCGTTCAAATGTCACGGACACTCACCTGATCCTGACCATTATAGACAATGGGAAAGGCATTCCCGAAGAAGATTTACCGCACATTTTTGACCGCCTGTATCGTGTGGAAAAATCACGGTCCCGACAGACTGGCGGGAGCGGCCTCGGACTCGCCATCGCTGACCAAATCGTCAACCGTCACGGTGGAGAATTGACAGTCACGTCTGATGTATCGGGCACTTCTTTCACCGTCACGATTCCACTCGACAAAAAGACGCCTATCCTATAATGGAAAGGCGTCTTTTAATCAATTGAGCTCACCTTTGTCGAGGCGCATCTCCCATTCCCCGTCTGTAAACTCATATACGCTGTTATCCGATGTAACAAGCAACATGCGCTCCTCGTTGACTGCCAATTCGATTGGCACAACGTCCGCTTGAAGCTCTGGAAGATTGAACGTCTCTGTCGACTCATCGTCTAAGTTGAAACGAACCCCTTCGAAAGAACCATCTGTCTGTCGTACGTATGCCAGCTGCCCCTCATCCGCTCCGACCGTGACAACTTGTTCTGCTTCAACAAGTGGCTCGAACGAATCTCCAGAGTCATTCGAAACGAGGATGCCGGACGGCCCGTACAAGAAGACGCGCTCCGCATCCGTCGCATCGGCGACGATTCCTGCCACTTGCGCTTCCTCTATCCCTTGTACCTGCATCGGTTCAAATGATTTCCCACCATCGATGGAACGATAAAATCCCGGCTCTAGCTCCGAGGTCGCTTCCTCCAAATAAACGTAGAGTGTACCTGTGGCATAACCGGCACTCATATAGTGGAAATCTGCCTCGCCTTCAAGCGACCGACTCTCGAGTACCGCCCCATGATTTTTTCCATGCATGACCCCAAGTGGATTTTTGAAATCTGTCCGACGATCGGGGTGACCGCTCGCATAAAATCCATCCTCGACGACTTCAAATCCCATGTAGTCATGGCGATTTGTCGGCAGCGTATACCAACCATCTTCTCGATATTCCATCAATCCGGCATGCGTCGCGATGACAAGACGTTCGTCGTCTTGCCAAAATCCAGCTCCGTGGATGTGGGAGACCGTTTCATCGGATCCCACACGTTGCCACTCGTCTTTTGTAGTTGTCGTCACATTCTCGGATTGACTCGTGTCCGACGGTGCGTCTTCTGTTCCACACGCCGACAGGAGCAGTGGAGTCAGGAATAGTGATAGCATTAACGTTCGTTTCATCTCGATCCCTCCATCATTAGCATCCCATCTAGCATACTGACTAAAGGTGAAAGAAATGTTAAATCTTCAAAAGTCGAGCGTTGATTGCGACAATAACTGTGCTTAAACTCATCAAGACGGCACCGATGGCTGGGGACAAGATGATTCCAATCGGAGCCAGCACGCCTGCAGCAAGCGGGATGGCGACGATGTTATACCCGGCTGCCCACCACAAGTTTTGAATCATCTTACGATACGTGTTCTGTGAAAGCTCCAAAATCGATAGGACATCTTTCGGATTACTGCGGACGAGGACAATATCTGCCGTTTCGACGGCAACGTCTGTCCCGCTCCCGATTGCGATGCCGACATCCGCTTGTGCTAAGGCAGGTGCATCATTGATTCCATCTCCGACCATCGCTACTTTGCTGCCATCTTTTTGGACGTCTTTCACTTGGTTTGCCTTGTCGTCCGGTAATACTTCGGCATACACGTCATCGATACCGAGCTGACCCGCGACCCAATGCGCGACCTTCTCGTTGTCACCCGTCAACATGATCGAGCGAATGCCTTTTTCATGAAGTGCCTCGACGGTCTCCTTCGCTTCTTCCCTCACCAGATCGGCCATCGCAATCATCCCGACCCATTCTCCGTCTTTCAAAACAAAGACGACGGTCTTTCCTTCTTCCGAGAGTCGTGCAAACGTCTCCTCATCAATTTGAATGTGTTGATCGCGGATATGTCGCGGACTGACGACTTGAACACGCGCACCGTCAACCGTTCCTTCCAATCCGACACCTGTCATCGAACCGAAGTCGTCGACAGCCGCCAGTTTCAATTCCCGTCTCTCGGCTTCTCTTAAAATCCCTTGCGCGAGAGGATGTTGCGACTCACGCTCAACTGCTCCTGCGAGTTGCAACACGTCTTCTTCCTTATAAGACGAGCTCGCCTGTATGTCTGTGACTCCGAAATTCCCTTCCGTCAGCGTACCGGTCTTATCGAAAATGACGGCATCGAGTCGACGCGCCTCTTCAAATTGAGTCCGATTGCGGATGAGAAGACCTTGTTTCGCCGATAATGCTGTCGAAACAGCGACAACAAGAGGTGTCGCCAGTCCAAGTGCATGGGGACATGAGATGACCATGACCGTTACCATCCGTTCAACCGCCGTCCCGACCGAATATCCGAGCATGAACCAAACCGTGAACGTGATGACTCCAGCGGCAATTGCGATATAGAACAAATATTTTGCCGCCCGATTCGCCAAATTTTGAGCCCGTGACTTCGATTTTTGTGCCTCACTCACCAATTCAATCACTTTTGACAAGTACGTTCTTTCTCCCGTACCAATCGTTTCAATCGTCAAGCTCCCTTCTTGGTTGATCGAACCCGCAATGACATCTTCACCTTCTGTTTTTTCGACCGGTACCGATTCGCCGGTCAACATCGACTCGTCGATGGTCGTTCGTCCTTTGATGATTTTCCCGTCCACGGGTACCTGCTCCCCCGGTTTGACGAGGATTCGGTCTCCTTCCTTCAGTTCAGAGATGGGAACGTCTTCCGTTTCTTCCCCATTGATGCGATGCGCCTCGTTCGGGAGCAGTTGTACGAGTTGTTCTAACGCATTTGATGCCCCCATGACCGAACGCATCTCAATCCAGTGACCGAGTAGCATGATCACAATCAGTGAAGCGAGTTCCCAAAAGAAGTCATGCCCACTTCCGTATCCAAAGACGACAGCTGCGCTATAAAAGTAAGCGACGCTAATCGCCAAGCCAATGAGCATCATCATGCCCGGGCTACGCTCTCGTAGCTCTTCCACACTTCCTTTTAAGAACGGCCATCCGCCGTATACATATACAATCGTCGCCAATACAAATAAGATTGTCTTTTCAAGCGGAAAATCGAGTTCAAACCGCAGCCATTCTTGAATCATGTCCGATAACAATAAAATCGGAATCATCAGTCCGAGCGATATGAAGAAACGTCGTTTGAAATCATCAATCATATGCTCGTGTCCGTGTCCGCCATGATGAGACTCGTGACTTCCCTTATGATATTCATGATGTTGATCGTGTGCATGTTCCATCATTCATCCTCTCCTTTACACGAATTGTATACCCCCATATGGTATATAATTAAACAGATTTGGACTTTCATGTTTCTTTCACAATTAGGTGGTACAACAAAGTGAGGACTGAACAATGAAGGAGTGTTATAGAATGAAATCGAAAGGAATGTGGTTTCTGTTGACGGGGATTTTAATTGGGGGCATCTTCGTTTTACTAGTCGTCCTCTTCAACGGGACATGGAACCATAACAACAATATGGACCAAAATCATATGATGGGAAACGATTCGGCAACGGGTCAGATGGGACACGGAGCGAGGCAAGAGCTCCAAGCATCGGATGAACCGACACAGCCGCTTCCGATTCCGACCGCCTTACAGCCAGATCGTGTCACGGAAGACACGGTCTACTATACGGTGGAAGCAACTAAAGGCACGTCACAATTTTTCAAAGACGGCAAGAAATCGGAAACATTCGGTTATAATGGAGACTTACTCGGACCAATGATCGAGTTACCGAAAGGAAAAACAGTCGTAATCGATACCATCAATCGATTGGATGAACCGACAACGTTCCACTGGCACGGACTCGTCATTCCTGCCGACATGGACGGGGGACCTCATCAGACCGTCGCACCAGGTGAACGGGCACAAGTTCGACTCGACATCGACCAAGAACCTAGTACGCTGTGGTTTCACCCCCATCCGATGGGTTCGACAGCTGAACAAGTTTATAAAGGGCTTGCCGGTCTTCTTTATGTGACTAACGATACACCGAATGGTCTCCCGAATGAATATGGAGTCGACGACATCCCGCTCATTGTACAAGATCGACGCTTCACTCCTAACGGTGGGTTAGATTATGATGCCCATATGAACGTTGACGGAACGACCGGGGATACAATTCTTGCGAATGGAGCCATCAACACGACGTTCGACGTTCAAACCGAGACGTTACGTGTGCGACTAGTCAACGGTTCGAATGCGCGCGATTTTGATTTTACGTTATCTAACGAGGCCGAGATGACGCAGATTGCGACAGACGGAGGACCGTTAGAGCGCCCGATTCCCTTAAGAACCATCACGTTGACACCAGGTGAACGGGCCGAAGTGCTGATAGATTTTTCACAAGTTGAAGATGTCGCCGCCTTAAAAGCGGACGGAGTGACATTCACTACGTTTCGTGTCGGTGAACTCGACAAGGCGTCCATTAAGATTCCGGTGACCGAGACGATGGAGCGCTCGACAGATAAGACGGCAGATCGACGGCTCACCCTTTTTGGAATGGGTAACATGGTTTCAATCAACGGAAAGACCTATGATCCGGAGCGTATCGACATCGAAGCGAAACGCGGAGACACCAAGGTATGGGAAATTGAAAATAAACCAGATATGATGGGTGGGATGACACATCCCTTCCACATCCACGGCGTCCAGTTCCGAGTCATTAGTCGAGACGGCAACCCACCATCCGATCAGGAAAAAGGGTGGAAAGATACGGTAGCCGTCGCTCCAGATGAACGAGTAAAGATTGAAATCACCTTCACGAAAACCGGCACATTTATGTATCATTGCCACATCCTCGAGCATGAAGAAAATGGGATGATGGGACAAGTAAAAGTGACCGAATGACCGACACCTCTCTGTTCTATCAGCGGAGAGGTGTTTTGTATCCGTCCCGATTTCGATACGTTTCTGCTAGGACTATTGCCTGTATAGGGATTCCTTCTCGAATGTCGTATACTTATTGTGAATGCATGTACAAATGTTCGCGAGGAGGTAGGTCCATGCGCCGATTCCATAGGATTAGGCAGAAACACTCCGCTCGTCAAAAACAGCAACGCCACACGTTCTCCATCGCTTCCATCGTGGAAGAAGTACAGGATGCGATGTGTTATATCGATTTCTCAAGATGTCGTCTGTATTCGAATGATTCTCTTCGGCAATGGTACCCTTCGATGACAACACAATCTTTTGACACATTGGAAACATTGACTCGTTATTTATATGCCACGTTGGAACAGCATGGGGCGGATTCCGCACAAGTCATGCACCTCATCCAGGAATTGCTCGAATGTGCGACTGAAACGGATCCAAGGATGACCTCACGTCGTCTGCGTTCTAATGACAAGACGCTACATTTGATTTTCAACTTCACGCGCACACCACGTGGCGTTTTCATCATGTGGCGCGACCAAACAGAAGCTGTCCGCTTTGAAGAACGTAAAGACAGTTTCCTTGCCGAACTGTCTCATGATTTCCGCACGCCATTGACTGCCATCCATGGCTATACGGAGCTACTCATGACACGCCATCAAGGTTCGGAAAAGTCGTATCAGATGCTAACACAAGTCAAACAAGAATCGGAACGGCTGGAGCGGCTCGTCGATAATTTCCTCGATTATCAAAAAGAGCGCTACACGGCTGACCAACTGACCGTGACGACGTTCGCACTCCGTCCTCTTTTAGAGGATGTCATGTCGAGCTATCAGACGACCTCCCCGCTTCATACAGTGACATTTGAAACGAATGATGTCTCGATTCAAGCAGATGAAGAAAAGTTACGGCAATTGCTCCATAACCTCATTGGTAACGCCATCAAGTACTCTCCTGACGGCGGTACGGTCCATACGAGAGTATTTGAATGTGCTGGCACAATCATCTTATCTGTATCCGATACCGGCATCGGGATTCCGGAAGAAGCACTTCCATACGTATTTGATGAATATTACCGTGTCGAATCCGCTGCCCACCAATCGATCAAAGGAACCGGTCTCGGTCTACGAATCTGTAAACGAATCGCTGAAGCCCATGGTTGGGGAATTCATGCGTACTCGGTATACGGAGAAGGCACCACCTTTACGATCGAGCTCCACACCAGACAGAGTTGTTCATTGCAATCATCACCTAAACATTCGGTTTCGTTCGACTGATTTAATCGGTCGAACGTTTTTTTAATTTGTTTCGATTCAAGAATGAAGCGCCTTCGTTTTGGGAATAAAGAAGTGTCGAAGAGAGGAGGAAATGAAGATGAAACAACGTGGCTACTTATCGATTCCCGTCGCGGTCGTATTCGCCGTCGTTTTCGGGCTCACCCTCGATAATTGGTGGCTCGGCATTGGAATTGGCATCGCTATGTTTTTTGCGTTTCGAGGAACAAAGAAGAAAGCGTGAAAAGATAATGAACATTTACACACCTTCAGATTGACAATTATTTGAAGACTGCTACCGTTAATGTATAGTCTATGAAAAAGGTCGTGAAGGAATGACGCTCACCGTCTTGTTGCTCAATGCTTGTGTCGCATTCACCGGATTTTATATCATCTCGAAGATTTATCATTCTTCGCTTTTTAATTCGTACCGTCTTCGTAGTTCTGTGATTGGAATACTCGCCGGTGCACTCGGTCTGTTTTTGATGTATAACGCCGTAGAAGCTAACGATATGGTCCGTGTGGATTTACGTCACTTACCGCTCGTGTTGCTTGCTTTTTATGGTGCTCGTTTTCCTTTATTCATTGCGACACTTGTCATCGCCAGTACACGATTCTTGTTCGGAATGACCGAGCAGGCCGTGATTGCGTTTATCGCGACGTTCATCGTCAGCATCGGGATGCTCTGGATTCATCGGCTGCTTCGGGAGCGACTCTTCTTACAGAGTATCTTTTTGAACGTATGGGCGCTCTTCATTATTTCGATTGCCGTCTATATCAATATGGGTTGGAGCACAGCCTATGTATCCCTTGTCTTGTCCATTTGGATGATTGGCATGCTCGTCGGTCTACTCTCGAGCATCCTCACCATCGACCTTGAACAAACGACCCGCCGTGCCATCGAGTACAAACAGTCGTCTGAACGAGACCATTTGACCGGTCTATACAATCGACGTGTGTGGGATCGATATACGGCTTCCATCGGGCAAGAGAATCGGACGTACAATGTACTCGCGCTCGATATCGATCATTTTAAACATGTGAACGATACATATGGTCACGGAAACGGTGATCTCGTCTTACAACAGTTCGCCAACATCTTAAAAGTCGAGACGCGTGCCCATGACACTGTCGCACGAATCGGTGGCGAAGAATTCGTCATCTTGATGTACGACTTGACGCCAGAGAAGGTAGACAAAGTGGCCAACCGGATACGAGAACGGATTGCTGCTGAACTATTCCACTTGAACGATTTTCCACCGATTCAAATCACGACGTCCGTTGGGGTCGCACACGGGACCTCGCTTCCCATCAAGCGGATGGTAGATCTCGCTGATTCGGCGCTTTATCAAGCGAAAAACGAAGGGCGTAATCAAGTTGTCATCTCAACCTATGACACACCAGAACCAATCATGACATGAATGAACCCCGCTCCTTCTCAGGAGCGGGGTTTAGTCTACTCATTTTGTAAACCGTTCAACCTCATCTGTCATGATGGCCGAAACCGTTATCGGGGGAAGGTCCTTCACGTCATTGATCGTGTAGAGCCGTGTCTCGAGCGTCGTCTGTTGTATCTGATCCCATGCTTTCGAACCGATAAATGCAGGCTGGGCGTGAATCGCCTCGGCCCGAATCGTTTCAGCGAACGAGACGGTGTCCGACTCACCCGTGAGTGTCAACACCGCAAGCCGGGCGACTGGTGCCACATCTCGCATTCGGACGAGCGTTTCACGATTGAATGAGGAGAACACGACACGGTCACCGAGTTCAAACTCGTTGACAGCAAACCAAGCGAGACGTTCGATCCCTGGATACGCATATTGATCCGTCTTCAATTCGATGTTCAGGGTGACGTTGCTTCGTTCAATCAGTCCGAGCACCTCTTCTAACGTTGGGATGCGTTCATAGCCGTCAATCTTCAACTGGCGCAACTCCTGAAGCGTCATGTCTTTCACCCATCCCGTTCCATTTGTCGTCCGGTCGACGGTTTCGTCATGAATGACGACGAGACGCCCGTCCTTCGATAGCTGTACGTCCAGCTCGATCCCGTCCACATAGGGAAGAGCTGCCTCGAACGCGGACAATGTATTTTCCGGGTAATTGGCGCTATAGCCGCGATGTGCGTAAATCAACATGTCACTGCCCCAAGGTGGAAGTCGTCTCATCGGCCGCACGCTTCAATGCTTCTTCGACCGACACCCCTTGATACAAACTTTCCATCGCGTTGACGACACTTTGACGTGATTGCGGGAACGTCGAGATGAGCGCTCCTTGTGTCGCCGGTGATGGTTTCGTCTCACTGAGTTGGTCGACCGTCACTTTCAGTTGTGGATATTTCGCCCACATTTCTTTTACGATCGGTTCATTGTATGCTTCCGGATTGATGGCGAAGTAGCCTGTGTCAACATGCCACTGTGCTTGCGCTTCCGTTGAAGCGACATACTTCATGAACTCCCATGCGCCTTCTTTCGTCTCTTCGGCAATGCCATCACCCATCCAGAGCGATGCCCCGCCGATGACGACGCCTTGACGCTCCGCTTCATTCGGTACCGGTAAGTACGATGCGCCGATTTCAAAGTCCGCGTTGTCTGCTACCGTACGGATTCCTGCTGACGAATCAAGGTACATGGCAACTTTTCCAGATTGGAATGCCGCGCGCATGTCGTCCCAGTTTTGACCGACGTTTAGGAATGTCTTCTCATCGTACATCTCTTTGATGAGATTGAACGCGTTCTGTCCTTCTTCGCCATCAAACACGGCTTTCGTCGGGTCTCCGCTTCGTCCATTGTCATTGTCGACATACAGTCCACCTTGTGCGGCCAAGAGCTGTTCAAAGAACCAACCGTAGTTGAGCATCGTGAAGCCGGTCTGACCGTCCGTTGTCAACTTCTTCGCCGCCTCTTTCAACTCGTCATATGTGCGTGGTGCTTTCTCTGGATCGAGCCCTGCTTTTTCAAACGCCTCTTTGTTATAGATGAGGACCGGTGTCGAGGAGTTGAACGGCATCGAGTATTGCTTCCCATCGACCTGATAATAACTCAAGATGTTCTTTTCCCATACGCTCGTGTCAAAATCCTCTTTGTCGATGAACTCTTGAACTGGTGTGATTTTGTTCGAATCAATCATGTATTTCGTCCCGACCTCGAACGTCTGCATGATGGCTGGAGCGTCTTCCGAACCGGCGACCGCATTGAATTTCGTCAACGCTTCCTCATATGTTCCTTGGAAGACCGGTTTGACTTCATAGTCGTCTTGCGAAGCGTTGAACGCGTCGACTTGACTGTTTAAAGCCGTCTCCAAGTCCCCACTCATCGCATGCCAAAAGACGACCTCTGTCTTTCCGTCTTCTGTCGTCGCCGCGACTGGTGCCGCTTCTTCACTACCACATGCCCCGAGTAATAACACCGAACTTGCCAACCCTGCGAATAATCCTAATTTTTTCATTTGTCATATCCCCCTATTATTTGATAGCGCCTTGCGTCAATCCTTCTTGCAAGTGCTTTTGTCCTGCGAACAACAATACAAGTGTCGGAATGATAATCAAGATGACGGCCGCCATGACGACGCCCCAATCCGAGGCGACTTCGTTCGACTGCATCTGTTTGATGCCGATTTGGACCGTCCGCGCCTGTTCCGTGTTCGTGACGAGAAGCGGCCATAAGTACATATTCCAAGTCGTCAAAAAGCTATACACCGACAATGTGACGAGCGGTGTCTTCGAGACCGGCAAGACGACGTTCCAAAAGAATCGGAAGCGACTGATCCCGGCAATTTGGGATGCCTCGTACATTTCATACGGAATCGTTTTGAACTGTTGCCGAAGTAAAAACGTCCCGAATGCGAGTGCGAAGAACGGCACAGACAGTCCCCAAACACTATTCAGCCAACCGAGCGACTGGATTGTCAAAAAGTTCGGGACCATCGTCGCTTCCCATGGCACCATCATCGTCGCCAGGAAAAGCATAAAGATGAGCCCTTTTCCTTTAAAGTCGATGAAGACGAACGCGAATGCTGCAAGACTCGATAATACGACCTGTCCAACCATCACGAGGAGCGCGACAATCAAACTGTTGAGCAGGTACGTCATCATCGGGATGCGTTCGAACGCGGCCACATAGTTTTCCAATGAAGGTTCACGTGGAAGGAGATGTCCCTGGAGCACTTCCTTCCCGTCCATCAGACTGATCGAAAACGCATAGGCGATTGGAAACAGCATGACGACGGCACTCAAGATGAGTAAGACATAGACGCCTATATTCCGTAATCTCATTGGTAATGCACCTTCCTTTCGACCAGTTTGAACTGTAGCCACGTCAACAGAAGGACGGCGATGAATAAGAGCACGGCCTGGGCACTGGCACTGCCGACGTTATAATTGATAAACGCATCTTTGTAGATGGCATAGACGATGACATTCGTCGCATTCGTCGGTCCACCTTTCGTCAATAAATCAATCTGTCCAAACGTCTGGAAGGCGTTGATGAGTGAGATGATCCCGACGAAGAAAAGTGTCGGTGACAACATCGGGATGGTGATGGCCCGAAGTTGCGTCCAATAACTCGTCCCGGCAATGTCCGCACTCTCATACAACGTCCGATCGATGTTCTGCAGACCGCCGAGTAGAATCAAGAACGTGAAGCCGATATTCATCCAAACGGTCGCAAGTGACACGGAAAGGAGCGCATATTGTGGATCGAGGAGCCACTGTACACCACTTGCCCCCACAGCCTCGAGGAACCGGTTGAAGATACCAATCGACGGATTGTACATAAACATCCAGATGACCGATGACGCCGCGACGCTCATCCCCATCGTCGCCGAGAACGCCGTCCGAAAAATACCGATCCCTTTCAGTTTCTCATTGGCGAGGAGTGCGAGACCGAGCGCAATCAAAATCGTGAGCGGGACCGTCAAAAGGACGAATCCGACTGTCGCCTGAATGCTTTGCCAAAATGCCGCACTCGTGAACAAATTGCTATAGTGCCCGACTCCGACAAAGTCGAGTGGTGTCCCCTGTGTGTCGGTCCGGAAAAAGCTTAAATAAATCGTTCGCAACAGTGGATAGACGAGGAAGACACCAAACAAGATGATAGACGGAGACAAGTACAACAATCCGCTCGCTGCGTCAGATAGCCGCGTCCGGACTTTCTCTCTCGGTAAGGCGACCGTCATTGGAACACCTCCAACGCCTCAAACAGTTTCGGTTGTCGTGGCTCAATGCGCTGTCCGTTCGTATCAAATAGCGACATCTGTTTCGGATCCACATAACACGCCACTTTTTCGCCGACCGTGAGCGGCCATTGCCCCGGCCATTTTGCCAACCATTCATTCCCCCCGATGTCAAAAGCGAGAATTGTCTCGGTCCCGAGCACTTCAATATTCTTCAGTTCTGCGTAAAACGTC
The DNA here is from genome assembly GCF_018617235.1 of Exiguobacterium sp. s132. Lineage (GTDB taxonomy): Bacteria > Bacillota > Bacilli > Exiguobacteriales > Exiguobacteriaceae > Exiguobacterium > Exiguobacterium profundum. Next base: position 1,787,684 of record NZ_JACSJU010000001.1, read on the forward strand.
ACATCTTCATCCGCCGGCTTGATTTGCTCAGGACGGACACCGAGTGTCGCCTGTGACATCTCCGTCAATGTGTTCGGATCAAACATTCGCCCGTCTGATGCCATCCAGCCTTTTTCTTGTCGTGTCACGTCGACTAGATTCATCGGAGGTGATCCGATGAAAGAAGCGACGAATGTATTCGCTGGTTTATTGTATAGGTCGAGCGGCTTCCCGACTTGTTGCACTTCCCCCTCATTGAGGAGCATGATGCGGTCTGCCATCGTCATCGCCTCGACTTGGTCGTGGGTGACATAAATCATCGTCAATCCGAGTTTGCGCTGTAACTGACGGATCTCTGAACGCATCTTTGCCCGTAGTTTCGCATCCAAGTTCGAAAGCGGCTCATCCATCAGGCAAATGGGTGCCTCGGTCACGATGGCACGTGCCAAGGCGACACGCTGTCGCTGACCACCGGAGAGTTCGCGCGGTTTCCGTTTTAAGTAATCGGTGAGCCCGAGTGTCTCCGCCGCCTGTAGGCAACGCTCCCGCTGTTCAAGCTTCGTCAGTCCTTTCGTATGTAGACCGAACGTGATATTTTTCTCAACCGTCATATGTGGGTAAAGGGCATAGTTTTGGAACACCATCGACAAGTGACGCTCACTCGGCTTCATCCCGTTTGCTGCCACTCCGTCGATGCGAAGCGTTCCGCTTGTGATGGATTCGAGCCCGGCTATCATCCGAAGCATCGTACTCTTCCCGCAGCCGGACGGACCGACGAGTGCGAAGAACTCTCCTGCTTCAATCGTCACGTCAATCCCTCGAATGACTTCCGTCTCCCCGAATGATTTCGCCAGTTGTTGTAGTTGTATCGATTTCATGCTAATTCCTCCTTCTGACTTTGTACGTGCCAAAGTCGTTCATCCCCGGTCGATACGGCGAATGCCCCATGATCGAGGGCGCGATGCACGTCAATCGGTTGACGAATCATGCCACCTGTCACAATCGGAAAAGAGACGTCCCGGGAAATCTTCTCGACGACGCTCGGAATCAGACCAGGCATGAGTTCAATCGCATCCGGTTGTTGCGCCTCGGCGAGCTTGAGCCCGCTCGTGACCGCGTCCGAGTCGACGAGAAAGAGTCGTTGTACCGTCAAGAGCCCCGCTCGCTTCGCATGCTGGAGCACGGATGCTTTCGTCGTGACAATCCCATCGGCGCCGACACGTTTGGCGAGGTAATCGATCCCGTCCCGGTCGAGGCTGATGCCATTGATTCGCTCAGCGTGGAGGAAGACCGTTCGATTCTCTCGCTTCAAGTGCGCCACATAGCGGTCGAGTGTACTGAGCGTTCCCATCATGAGAAACGTCGTCGTCACATCTGTCCGTAAAAACGCCTCGATTTGTTTTGGACTTTTGATGGAGGCAATCATCCGTTCTTGTCCGATTCGTGCAATCGCTTCATTCACTTGAATCATCCTCTCTTCAAAAAAGGACCAACAGAAACGACACGTCATCGACGTACGGGCTTCTGTTGGTCTCTCAAAGGTTCTACCGGTAACTATTCACTTGGAGTGAGGGGGTCTCACAGCTCCTATCGTAACGAACGATTGTAAAGACACGATAAAGAAATCGCAAAGTTTCATGAAGAGAACGTAAAAAAACCGATTCACGGGGAATCGGTCAACGTCTGTTCGGCTTTCGCTAAGATATCGGATTTCACATCATCATCCCGTCCTTGCCAATTGCGGACCATCATCTTCATCCGCTGGTTTTTCGAGAATCGTTCCTCGTGACGATCGATGAACCGCCAATAGAGGGCGTTGAACGGACAGGCGTCGTCTTCTGTCGTATGTTTCGGGTTGTATGCGCAATCCCGACAGTAGTCACTCATCCGGTCGATATATTTTCCGGAAGCGACATACGGTTTTGTGGCGAGCTTTCCACCGTCCGCATGAAGGGCCATCCCAAGAACGTTCGGTAAGACGACCCAGTCATAGGCATCGATGTACATCTCGTTGAACCAGTCGCTCGTCTGTTGCGGTGAAATCTCGAACAATGTCGCATAGTTTCCGAGCACCATCAGTCGCTGGATATGATGATTGTGGGCATGCGCGACGACCGGTTTCAAACTTTGATGCAGACAGTTCAAATCCGTCTTCGCATCCCAGAAGAAGGACGGTAAGTCGCGTTCATGCTTGAACGTGTTCACGTCTTCATAACCGGGCATGACAGCGAGATAGACGGCGCGCATATATTCCCGCCAACCGAGGATTTGCCGGACGAATCCTTCAATCGACGATAGCGGTGCATCCGCCTGACATGCCGCATCAACGACTTCTCGCGGTGTCAGTAGACCGATATTGATGGCAGCTGACAACAGGCTGTGCGACATCTCGGGTTCATCCGTCATCATCGCATCTTGATACGGGCCGAACGTCTCAAGACGCTCTTCTACGAACCGTTTTAGCGCACGTCTCGCCTCATGATGTGTGACCGGCCAATGGAACGGGGTCACCTCTCCTGGATGCTCCGAGAACGTTGACTCGACTTTTTCGATGACGTCTTTCGTGATCGAATCTGGACGGAAATGGATGGCAGATGGAATCGATAGTCCTTCTTTCGGTGGTTTTCGGTTATCCGTATCAAATGACCATTTTCCACCGCGAGGCTTCCCGTCTTCGAGTAATACGTCGAATCGCTTACGCATGTAACGATAAAAACGATCCATCCGCCACGGTTCATTTCCGAGCGTCTCGGTCGCTTCCTTTTTTGATAAGTAGAAGAGCGGGACATCCGTATGTTCGACAAGGTGATGTTTCTTACCGAACTGTTTCAGTTTTTTCGCCATCGGTTCGTCCGTGACGGCGGTGATATGAATTTCGTCCGGATTGTACTGTTTCACATGGTTGTCCCACGCCTCTTGGAACGAATCCGCTTCGTGGTAATCTACGGTATATCCTTTATCACGCAATTCTTCCGCAAAGTGGCGCATCGCAGAGAAGATCAGGACGAGCTTTTGTTTATGGTACGGACGCCACGATGCGCGTGATGTCGCCTCAATCATGACGATGACGTCATCTTCTTTCATATCCTTCAACATCGCAAGTTCGTGCGAGAGTTGGTTGCCGAGTATCCAAAATGAACGCATGTTGTTGACTCCTTTGTCTCATCGATGTGCTACAATCGAGCTACTTTCGAAGTGAGGTGATGATGTGTTACCACAAGTGCTACTGAAATGGATTGACAGTCAATACGAGAATCCAAGGGGTCCCGTCGGAAAGTATATCGGGGAAAAGATGGTACGCCAACACCGGGTCGAAGTCGAATGGACGATTGAACAGTTAGACATTCAACCTGGTACAACCGTTCTAGAGCTCGGGTGCGGGGCCGGCGATGCGATGGCGACCATCCTTCAACGACATCCTGACGTACATGTCATGGGTCTCGACCGTTCGAAGACGATTCTCGATTCAGCACGACAGCGTAATCATGCTTCGATGCAAACAAAACGGGCGAAGTTGATTCAAGGAGATTTGCATCAATTTAAGATGATGGACGCATTCGTCAATCACGTGTTCAGCGTTCACACACTATATTTCTGGAGAGATGTCACGACCGTTCTGTCTGAAATCGAACGTGTCTTGAAACCGAATGGCACATTTGTCATCACCTACTGTGACGGGAAAGGTGATGTCGAATGGAACGACATCTCCGATATGATTCGGAATCAATTTATCCCCGCAGCGGTGAGTCTCGGATTCAAGGACGTATCGGTACAACGTGGACCGGACTCCCGTGATTATCATACGGTCGCCGTTATGGGATGCAAACCGAACTCTTAATCACTACCCGTTTTTCATTCGATCCTTTCACGCCAATCGGTTCGTTGGTGCTGAATGCGAAAACAGAAGGCTAAACCAATCGTAATCCATCGGTTTAGCCTTCTGACGTTATTTATAAAACTTGTACGTGTTTTTCCCGCTCGATTTAGATTGATACAGTGCAATGTCTGCCTCTTTCAACAATCGACCGAGGTCCGCCTGTTCGTCGGAATCATATTGAGCGATGCCGATGCTCGCTGATAACGGGAGATGGTCGTCCCATTCTTTCAATACAGACAAGATTTGTTCAGCATACCCAATGACAGTCTCTTTTGATAACGCATGTGCGATTTTTATAAGAAATTCATCCCCACCTAAACGATACACTCTCGAATCAGGTATCGGCTCCATCAAACGTCTCAGACGAAGCGCCACTTCTTTTAGGACAAGGTCCCCTTCATCATGACCGAATGTGTCATTCACCCATTTGAACCCATCTAAATCAATTAAAAACAGTGCCCCACCTTGATTCGGATTCGTCTCAAAATAGTTATTCAAGTAATGTCGGTTATAAAGATTCGTCAATTCATCCCGTGAGGCACGACGTTCGAGTTCTAAATAGTAACTGAACATACGAACCACGCGCTTCAACAAGCGGACACTTTTTGAATCGTACTGGGCGCTTTTATGATTGGCGACACAGAGCGTACCGAAAATATCCCCGTTCTTCGTCAGAATCGGGATTCCCAAATACGACTTGATGTTCACTTCGCGCAGTAATGACTGAAGTCGCGTCGATTCAATCTGCGACTCAATGTCTTCATACATCAAAATTTCTCGTTGATTGAAATCGATTCGATTACATACCGTATCCTTCAAATCAAAGGACATGCCTTCTTCAAGTAGGATAGGAGAATCTTGTGAGGACAGTTTGAGTATATGTTGGGTGTCATTCTCAATTGACGTGAGATAGACTAGTTTATCTGGTACTATTTCTTTTGCTAACTCAATCAAGTCAATCGCTAGCTCATCGAAATTCCGATACATTTGAAACTCATATGAGTGCATATGGCACCTCCACGCTAAAAATCATCCACACTCATTATATCGAACAGTTTGGTCTTTCCCTGTACCGATATATAAAAAATACCTCACGACGTCCATCGCGTCGTGAGGTATTGAATAGCGTCCTGATTGATTCATTCTTACAGCGGACTCTTCACACTCGAAGTGAGCGCTGCATCGAATCGTGCCGTGATTTGATGCGGACGGGTGATGGCTCCCCCTACAACGACCGCGTGCGTTCCTAAATCCATACAACGCTTTGCCATCTCAGGTGTCAAAATATTCCCCTCGGCCACGACCGGCTGTGTCACGTGATCTAACACATCTTTTAAAAACTTGAAATCATCATGGTAGAGAAGAGATCCTTTCGTTTCGTCTGTATATCCGTGCAAAGTTGTCGAGATATAGTCGAAACCAAGGCGATCCGCCTCAATGCAGTCCTCTAGGGTCGCGCAATCAGCCATCAACAATTGATTCGGATAAATCGAGCGGATAGCGTGAACCAGTTCTTGGAGTGACAGGTTTCCCGGACGAGGACGCTTTGTCGCGTCGAGCGCGATGGCGTCCACACCGACTTCCATCAATTCCTCGATCTCTTTCATGGTCGCTGTGATGAACACGTCACTATCTTCATAGTCACGTTTGACGATACCAATAATCGGAACAGTCACGTGTTTTTTTATCTCTTGAATATCCCTCGCTGAATTGGCTCGAATTCCTTTGGCGCCACCTTGAACGGCCGCAATAGCCATCCGTCCCATAATGAATTCACTATGGAGCGGTTCACCTTCTAAAGCCTGGCACGAAACAATCAATCCAGTCGGTAACGTTATCATAATAGTTATTCACTTCTTTCTTTTAAACGATCAAGCGCTTTAAGTGTTTGTAGATAATGCGCTTTTAATGCTTCATTCGTCTCCATCAATGTCTTCGTCACCGCGTCGGCTGTGAAGAGAAGTGGGAGTTGTGTATTAATCAAGAATGCCTCACCGGAGGCACCGGCAGTCAACAACCGATAGTCGACAAGTTCAGCAAGTGGTGAATGTTGATAACCGACGAATGCAACTGTCGTACACCCCGACTCTTTCGCGAGTTGCATCGCCTGGACGACTTCTCGACTTTCTCCACTATTCGAAAAGGCAATGACTACGTCTTCTGACGTGACAATCGATGCGTCCATGACCATGCTGTGACTGTCGAAAGCGGTAGTCGCCAACAATCCCATCCGTCTCAATCTGTATTCCATTTCCTGTGCCACTAGTCCGGCGTTGCCTAATCCGTATAAGTGAACGGATCGGCTCGATGTAATCTCTTTACAAATCGCAAGTAGTTCATCCTGTTCAATTAAATGAGCGGTCGTCTGAATCAATTCAATGTATGACCGCTGCATCGGTTCGAGCGAAGTCGTTTGGGGCAAATTCGTTTCCGTCAACGTCTTTTGCATCATGAGCTTCAGTGAACTATAACTTCCCACTCCGATTTTTTTGCAAAACCGCGTGATTGTCCCTGGTGAAGTCGCAATCGCATTTGCCAAATCAGTAATGTTCATTTCGATTGCCTCATTCATGTTCGCCATCAGATAATCCGCAATCTTTTTCTCACTGCCCGTCATTTCTGAATACACGTGTTTTATTTGCTCCCACACGGTTCTTCCCTCCAACACATTCGTTATTCGCCCCGGCCTAACGCCTCTTGGACTTCATTCTTAATAATTGTAACAGAAGGACCGTAGATTACTTGAATTCCATTCCCTTTTTGAACCACCCCGTGAGCGCCCGTCTCTTTCAACAAGTCTTCACGGACATGTTGATTGTCGTTGACGGTGACGCGGAGGCGTGTCGCGCAGCAGTCGACCGTCTCAATATTGTCGTCGCCACCTAGTGCCGCAATGATGGCTGACGTACGATCCGACACCGCAACGTCTGCTGTTTTTACTGTCTCATCCGATCGTCCAGGTGTCATGAAATTGAACTTTGTGATGAGGAAACGGAACGTTACGTAGTAGAGCAAGAACCAGAAGGCACCGATGACCGGTACGAGCATCCAGTTCGTCTTGTCATTCCCTTGTAAGACCCCGAATAAGATAAAATCAATGAACCCACCAGAGAATGTTTGACCAATCGTAATCTCAAAGATGTGAGCCATCATAAAAGCAAGTCCATCAAAGATAGCATGTACTAGATAGAGGACCGGTGCGACAAACAAAAATGCGAATTCGAGTGGCTCTGTGATTCCCGTCAAGAATGAGGTGAGTGCTGCCGAGAACAAGAGCCCGAACACGATTTTCTTTTGCTCCGGCTTTGCACAGTGATACATGGCAAGCGCCGCACCGAGAAGACCAAACATCATCGTAATGAATCGACCCGACATAAATCGTGCTGTTCCTTCATAGAATTGTGTCGTGTTCGGGTCAGCCAACTGCGCGAAGAAAATCTTTTGTGTTCCTTCGATCAATGTTCCGTCAATGACCATCGAGCCCCCGAGCCCAGTGGTCCAAAACGGAATGTAGAAGATATGGTGCAATCCAAATGGTCCAAGCATCCGAAGGACGAACCCATAAATAAATGTTCCGATATATCCTGTTTTTTCAACGAGACCACCTAACGAGAAAATCCCGTTCTGCACCGTCGGCCAGATGAAGTAGAGCCCAATCCCTACACCAATCGCAACGAATGACGTGATGATTGGGACAAAACGTGATCCGCTGAAGAACCCGAGGAACTGTGGAAGCACTTGCTTGTTGTAGCGGTTATGCAAGAGCGCCGTGACAATCCCAATCAAGATCCCACCGAACACACCAGTTTCAAGCGTTTGAATTCCGAGCGCCATCCCTTGACCGGCACTCGCTAAGTTCGTTTCCATCAACTCTCCAGTAATCTGAAGCATTGCGTTGATGGTCGCATTCATAATCAAATACCCAAGCATCGCTGCCAATCCGGCCGTTCCTTTATCAGACTTCGCGAGTCCGACAGCGACACCGATGGCAAACAACACAGCCAAGTTCGCGAATACAATCGAACCGGCAGCCGCCATAATGGTGAATAGATGTTGCAACCAGTCGATGTCGAGGAACGGGTACGCTTGCACCGTATTCGGGTTAGACAAGGCGCCCCCAATTCCTAACAGTAGTCCAGCGGCCGGTAAGACAGCAATCGGCAACATGAACGATTTCCCGAATTGTTGCGCTCGTTCAAAGAGACGTGACATGAATAAATCCTCCTTAAAATCATTTTCACCTGAATCATAATATGAAAAATATTTTTATGCAAGCGTTTACGGTAAAAAAGATTTTAAAAAGAGTGACCTCGTTTGGTCACTCCAGATTACCCTCGACTTTTCCGCGTCAACGTCAATCCACCAAATCCACTGATGACAGCGATGTAAAATCCTAAATCATAGAACCAGCCGGTATTGTTCACTTCATACACACGATACGTATCATTGAATAATCCTAAAATGAGTGAGATCGGTGCAATCCATCCGTGCCAAATACCCCAGAAAAAACCTGCCGGATCCGTCGTGTACGTACCGTCACCCGGAACACAACCTCCGAGTAGTGTAACAAGTGTCAGCATGATGAGTATGATTCCAAATCGTTTCATCTTTCATCCCTCCTATAATGGGTATTCCCGTTTCTCCTAAAAAAAGCACTGACAAACGTCAGCGCCAAAGTTGAACCGTATTCGCAAACTCGATATCTGTCGCCAATTCACCGTCAAGTGCATGAAGATCGAAATCTTCCCCATCGAGCCATTTTTGGAAGTCGAAGATGACCGGATCACGGTCTCCACCGAGCGCAAACCAGGTCTCGAGCGTTTCAGGGAAATAAGCAGCCGTATGAATCGTTCCCGCCCAACTCTTGTACAATTCTGAAAAGACGCCCTTGTCGGTGTCGTTCATGAGACGGAATGCGCTCTCCGCATCTTGAATCAAGTGTTGCACGACTTTGATTTCCATCATGCGACGAGTCGAATCATCAAGATGATAGCGATTCTCGTGTTGGAGTAGTTCAAAATGGTTTGTACAGATATTCGATTCCCGTACTTGGATGTCTCGAGGCGTCGCCTCGATTACACGTGTTTTCGATGATTTGTCATGGACGACGTATGTGAATGACCCGCGATGCGGAATCTCTTTTAATAAATCGACTGCTTCTTCCACCGTCGCACATGTTTCTAGAATGATTCGTCCAATCATTTGACAGACAAACCCGTCCCCGGGTCGACGACGATTGATGAAATTGTAGCCCATGGCAAGTCCTTTTTCATTCATTCCGTCCATACGTCCGGTGACACGAGAGACCGGTCCGATGACCGCATACCCGTCATCCGGTTGAAAGACGTTGTATCGACCGTCATACGTCATCGGGTGATAATCGTAATTCCGAACGAGAAAGTTATCCCCCGTCAAAATCGAACAGCCGCTGATTGGATTGTTGACTCGAAAATGTCCGAAATGAAGTAACGTGTCATTGAGCGACAGCTTCAGCTCATCTTGTAACCCAATCAACTCTTCCCAAATCTTTGGAGCAAATTCATCGAAGGCAGCCTTTGCCTCAGTGGCATCAATCTCAAATCGCGGAACGCGTAGTTTCCACTGATCCGTCCGATTTTCGAGCAATTGACTGCGCTTAATATATTTTCCTTGAAATCGTCCGAAGTCATAATGACTTCCCCGAAACTGTGTCAGTTCACTAGAGAATTGTTGCATGAAAAAACCTCCCTTGCGCCCATTATAGCGGACGCACGAGAGGTCTGTCTGAAGTGAGACTGTTTATAACTTGAACTGTTGACTCATTCGTTGCATGTCCTCTGCCGTGCTCGACAAATCTTTTACGAGACGATTCATCGTCTCACTCGTCGCCGACATCTGTTCCGTCGAAGCAGCCACTTCCTCATTTCCGGCCGTACTTTCTTCTGAAATCGAAGCAATTTCAGACAGTCCATGTTGAATGTGGTCCTGGTTCGTCTTCACTCGATCGAGTTGGCCACGCATCGAACTCGTCAATTGTTGCATGTGACGAACGCTCTGTTCGATTTCAGTGAACGCACGCTTCGTTGATTCAAGTGTCGCTTTCCCTTCCTCTGCAGCCGTCATGCTCTCTGTAAAGGTTTGACCGAGCGCAATCGAGTTTTGTTTGACGCTTCCGACGATTTCCGAAATTTCACTGACAGACTCAGCGACACTATCCGAAAGTTTCCGAATCTCCGAGGCGACGACGGCAAACCCTTTTCCGTGTTCACCGGCCCGAGCCGCTTCAATCGCTGCATTGAGTGCAAGCAAGTTTGTCTGTTGTGAAATTTGACGAATCATCGTGACCAGTTCCGTCACCTCGTCCGCTTGTTGTTCAAAGTCGCGGACTTGTCCTTGTGATGTTTTCACTTGCGCATGAATGTGAGTCATTTGATTGACGGCACTCTCCATGTAACGTAGACCATCCATCGTCACCCGACTGACGACTTCCGCCTGCTCACTCACTTGTTCTCCGTCTGATGTCGTTTGCTCGACAAGTGTCGAAAATTCATTCATATGTCCGTAAAGACGCATCGTCAAGACACTTTGATTCTCAACACCGCTTGCGATTTCTTCCATCGTATAGGCAATTTGGCGAGAGGCATCATTTACCTCTTCTGAGATACCTGAAACGTTGCCACTCTCATCCCGTACCGTCTGTGCCGACGTTTGAATGCCGGAAATCAAATCTTTTAACATATGTGTCATCTTATCCATCGATACCGTCAGACGTTTGATTTCGTCATTAGATTTTAACTTAATACCTTCAACCGCAGTCGTCGCTGTCGCCAAATCACCTTCAGCAATGGATGTGGCCACACGTTCTAGCGCTTGAAGTGGACGCAATTTCCAGCCAAGATAACGCCAGATGATGATTCCCGAAACGACAAGGAGCACGAGTAAACCGATTAAGATTGGAACTAAACTCTCTTTTAAGACATCTCCTGTAATCGCGGAGACCTCAGTAGCAGCTTTATCAATTCCGAGTACCCCAACTACCTCGTTCCCTTGTTTAATCGGGACGAGCACCGTCACATACTTCCCGTACTCCGGATCATCGATGACATCGGTTGCGACGGTCTCACCTTGGAATGCGGGCGATGCTCCTTCATACGTCATCGCTGTAGTCGGAGACCCGATTTCTGCGGCATCCGCTTCGCTCAATCCGTCCACGATCATTCGAACTTCCTCACCCTCTGTGGCGATCGTGTATACATACATCGCTCCAATTTGCTGACGATATGCATCTAAATATTTACGAAACTGCTCATACTGCTCATTTTTTGACGGATTCGCTACGAAGGATGCATAGGCATCGACATCCAATGATTCACTAATCCGTTCACCATCTTCAATTAACGTCGCATGTAACGTACTGAGTACGGAATGCTTCGTACTGAAGTATTGCACTACTCCAAACAAAATGATGAGCAACGTGACGAAGACCAACATTGATGCTAGAATGCGCGTCTGTAACGACTCTGATTTCTGTTTCATCTCAAAATTCCTCCATTCTCTCCTTACTCTTTTTATCGGATAGAATAGACTTATCTCCACAAAAAAACAGGCGATTTTCGACAACATCGCCTGTTTCTTATTCACCATTTGTCGAATTAATGACTTCGAGTGGTATCGTGATTTCCGATTCACCTTCTTCAACGAGATGGAAGAGTGGAAGTGTCTCTGATACGAACAGATCCGGGTCTACGTCCGTCTGATACTCATACGTCCGAATATCCTCTTCACGCTCTGCAATCAGTTCACCAAACGGAATCGCAACGCGTTCGCCTTCGACCTCATAACTCATGACCGTCGTCGGATCAAGACGACGATTTTCGAGCATTCGAATCGTGAAGAGCATCGTCGTGTTATTCGTTCGCTCAAGAGAAACGGCGATTGCATCGGACTGTCCTGCACGTTTATCAATCATCGTTTCATCCACATTTTGTTCGTAAACGACGTTCTCTTCACTCGACTCTTCTGTCTGGAGCTGCTGACAACCCACAATCGTCATCAAGCCAACTAATAATACAATGACTAAAGCACGCATCCCATTTCTCCTTACTTCAAGGCGAAAGTGAGTTCTGCTTCACAAGCAACTTCTCCGTCGACCGTGGCCACGGCACGTCCTTTACCAATTGGTCCACGAATTTTCATGATTTCTACCTCGAGGCGAAGTTGATCACCCGGGACGACTTGGCGTTTGAAACGGCAGTTGTCAATCCCTGCAAAAAAGGCGAGCTTGCCTCGATTCGATTCGTCTTTCAACATTGCAAAAGCACCGACTTGTGCGAGTGCTTCAACAATCAAGACACCTGGCATGACATTATAGTCTGGGAAATGCCCGTTAAAGAACTCTTCATTCGCCGTGACATTTTTTAATCCAACAGCACGCTTCTTTTCCTCGACTTCGATAATTCGATCAATTAACAGAAACGGGTAT